>CALREJ010000066.1 GCA_943355155.1 Candidatus Peribacteria bacterium | reverse complement strand
TAATGCATGTGCTTTGAGTGTCACGATGTAGACGACAATGCTCCCGAAGAATGTTGCAGTAAGCAGTTCCAAAAATCCTTTGCGAACGTAGTCTGCGTAGGTGAGGTCGAGTGACTGGAAACTTGAGGCATCCGCAAATAGATAATTGAATTGGACGACGAGGAAGAGAATAAAGAGAATCGCAAGGGCGATCGCTGGGATGAACACTTCGATGAACGAGAGAAAGCGCAGATGCTCGGATCCCTTCGGACTTTCTTTTAGCCTTGCACTGAGTGCGATGAGTAATGCCAAGCCGATAAAGATCGAAGAGAAAAATCTGCCGACTGCTTGGTCGAATACTTCCGGAATGTACGACGCAAAGACGGGATCCGCAGCGGAGAGCAGGTATCCGAAGAAGAGGAGAATTGCGACGGTGATGATGAAGGTTTTCACCGCTGTGAGAAAAGAAAAATGTTCAGATTTTGGTTTTGATTTGGCAGCGAATATGAGGAGAGGAATATTACTGACGTAGCGAATGACCAGGTGCCAGCCTGCATGAAGGACGTGTGTCGCTTTCCATTCCATATCTTCGATCGCCCACATGATCAGTAAACTGATCGTCACGATCGCTACAGCCGCGATATTCACCAGCGCCACAAAATCATTCGCACGAAACCCGAGGCAAAGCGCGGCCGCAATGCCGATCAACGCTAAGCAGATTGCGAGTGAAGATTTTCTAAGCCGCTCCAGAGAAAAAAGAATCATCCCGATCATCACCGCTGCAAAAAGTCCAAGCCCGATTCCCACATCGTCTATATTGTATGCAAAAAGATTGAACGCCACGAGAACACCAAGAATCGTCCATCCAATCATCGGGTGCAATGCGAGTGCTTCCTTCGATGTCGCACCTTTATTTTGAAACTGCTTGTACATCTGAATCGCCGCAAACACGATGATCAAAATAAAAACAATCGGGAAGAGGAGGACGAGTGCAACCATAACAAGTCTGGGGAAAGAGGCTTAAGGATAGTGTAGAACACACACAATACAACTTGCAGCTGTCAAATTTATGTGAATTTTGATTGGGAATTTTTATCTCCTCTCTGAATTCTTTCTTTTTTTTATAAAATTGCTATTTTAATTAAAAGTTGTATAATAGCAATATGCGTGATCAAAATGTTATGAAAAATGAATTGAATAAAGAAGAGGGTGAGACCCAATTGAGTGATCAGCATTTAGCCAGAGCTAGAAATATTAATAATATTGTGCGAGATTTAAAATTACTCACTATTCTCTCTTTGTTTTTAGATAGACATGATGCACGCTCAAAAGATGTACTTTTGGAATCTGCAGTAGGAAAGATGAGTACTATCACTCATGCACAGATTGGGAGAGCTCTGGATAGATTGATAAATATGAGTATGATTACTTTAAATCGCAATAAGCGCGATTATTTGTATGTACTTACGGATGAAGGTGCGGTTGCATTAGAAGTAATCAAATTGATGCCCACAAATCCAAAAATTGCACAATAAACTATGTCCGACTTCCTCGACCATCTCCCTCACAGTGTCCGTGAAGGAATCCGCAAGCGCATGCGTAGCCCCGAGGCCTACGAAGCACTGCGTGACAAGGTGAAGGGTCCGGAGGACTTGGAAAAAGAAATGAAGAAGAGCGAACAATTTGCAGAAGTGCATTTGCAGATGGAATCGGAACCTCAGAAAAAAGAGAAGATGAAATCGATAGTCGAAAAAGATATGCATGAACAAGGCATAGAGAAAATTTTGGACACAGAAAAAATCTCTCCCGAAGCAAAGAGGCAGATCGAAGCGGGGAAGTTTCAGATGAGCGTGTCGTCACATCCAACAACACATCAAGATGCTCTGATTATTATCGCCGAGGGAAACGTGCAAGAAAAAATTCCCGTAACAGTTTCAAAGTCCGAAAACTATGTTGCGCAATTTCTACAAGCTGCATAAGTCTGAGTGAATCTTTTGAAAACGGAGAAGAAACCAAAACAAGTTCGTTTGATTCTTTTACATTGTCATGAAGAGCACACCGAAGGCGCAGATGAACAAGAAAAATTTCATAGGAAGGGGTGAGGACTCGAAGACTACTGATCACGTAATTTGTTCGCAATAGGGGAGTGTGAAATGCCGCTTGCACAAGAGCTGAAACATGAACACATTAATATATCAACAGTCATTATTCTGAATTAATTTATCTGAGTAGTTTTGTTGTTCAGTGAAAAAGAATCCCGAGAAAGTGCCGCTCAGTGTATGGTCGTACACTGGCAAAAATATCGATGTCAAAAGTCTGAGAAACCCTCAGTTGTTTTTTGGAAATTTTGTGTCGTCATCATCTGGCGCGACTTTGTTCGGAATCTTCTTCCCACACTTCACGCATTCATGAACAATCATCCATCCGCGTTTTCCATCGTGATCCATGCCCGTCGGCTCCATCAATCCTTGGCATTCCGATAGTCGGTCGCCGGGGCCGGTTTTATCGACGTGCTTGCTCCACAAACATATGGGGCAATGATTGCGGTAGGATCCCTTGCCGAGAGGTGCTACGCGAGCGTCGCAATGCCCACAAATGAATTCCTCTTCTCGCGCGATAAAGGTCATGATGGGATTTTAAAATAAGAAGAGTATGGAACCACGTCGCCCATTCGGCAAGCTCAGGGTGACGTTTTTTTTGTATTTCTTTGCGAAGGATTTTTCAAAAATACGTCATGGTGAGCCTGCCGAACCACGACGTATGGTGATGAGGCCACTTCTATTCCAAGACAAACGCCCTAGCAATTTTTCATCACCTTTGATCAATGCTTGCTTCTTCACTCGACTCCACCTTTTCAACTGCTTTTCACGCTTTATTGCATCGGTTATTGTTACGAATTCTTCAATATGCACAAGTTTGAGGGGTCTTCTTTCATGAGTATAACAATGCAAAATCTTACCTGATTGATGTTCTGAAAAACGCCGTTCATAATCATTGGTCACACCAATGTAGTAGCTGCCATCGTTACATTCCAAAATATAGACATACATGAACTTCATGATGGAAAGTATCGAACTACGTCGCCCGTTCGGCAAGCTCGGGTGACGTGGTTTTTCTAT
>CALREJ010000065.1 GCA_943355155.1 Candidatus Peribacteria bacterium | reverse complement strand
AATGTGCAGACTCCAGCCGGACTTTTGGTATTTAATGATGCGCCGAGGAGTGCATGGTTTGCGCCGTATGTTCGTGATATTGCAGAGCGAGGACTGATGTCGGGGTATCGCGATAGCAGCGGAAATCTTACCGGAAAATTTGGTCCGGATGACCCCGTGACTGTTGAACAAATGGGTAAGGTTCTTGTCTCTGCACTTGGTGTCTCTCCACTTGATTGTCCGAAAGTGACAAAAAATGTGTCAGCTTCCGGAAGTTGGTCTGCTCCGTACATGGCATGCGCCGAAAAAAATCTGTGGTCGCTGTATGCCGGAGGGTTTGTGGATGCGCACCGACCTGCAACGCGCGCCGAGGTGGTGACGTCCGTTCTGGAAGCATTTAGGGTAGAGCCGATGGACAATTCAGGAAGCATTTTTACAGATGTCACGCAGACGATGACGTTTGGATCGTACATCGCACAGGCAAAGCGAGATGGCATCGTCGCCGGTTACACAGATGCAAATGGTGACCCGACGGGTGTATTTGGTCCCGATGATTTCGTGAACCGAGCAGCCTTTGCCAAAATCATGACGCTCGGAATTCAAGTCTACGGAAAAAAATCACGCACTTCCTCAGTGTCTTCATCATCCGAATCCTCCCAATCGAGTTCATCGGTTTCTTCTGAGGTGCTGGAGCCGTGAGAGATTTTTTGTGTCAGTCTGAGTTGGTCGAAGACTAGACACAAAATTCCTATTCAACGTGTCGACATTTCGACCAACTCAATGTGACACGTTCGCACTCACTCAAAAAAATTCCTTCATTTTACATTCTACATTTTCAATTTTACATTTTTCAAGGAATCCTCTGCTTCATATGTAATTCCAAATGATCGTCGCTCGGGTGTGTGCCGACAATTTCGAGGAGGATTGTTCCTAGGATGATGAATGCGCCGCCGACGTAGTGGAACCACTCGATCGGTTCGCCGAGGTAAAAATACGCAAAGATCGTACTGCCGATGATACCGAGACTTCCGACGAGTGACACGGTTGTGAGGTTGAGTTTTTCCATCGCTTGGTAGTAGGTGACGCTGTTTAAGAAGCGCCCGATGAAGCCAAATCCAATAAGTGCCGGAATCAGTGCAAACGGGAAGCTTCGCACTTCTGTAATGAACGGATGGGAAATGAATGGGGACACAATGAAGAATGTCAGCATCGCGACCGCACTTCTACTGAAGAGTGCAAGATGCGGCTCTACATGCGACAAGTATTTTCGGTAATACACGCTGGCAAGTCCATATGCGAGTGCGGAGATGATGATGAGTATATCTCCAAACTGAAGATCCAACCCTTCCGTAAATCCGCGAAGGGAGATGATGACGGTGCCGGCGAGAATGGTAAATATTGCTGAGTAGTGCGCCGATGTGATTTTTTCTTTGAGGATGAGTGCAGCGAGCAGCACGATAAACACCATTTGCATATTCGAATAAAATCCCGCATTCACTGCAGTCGTGTAATAGAGTCCTATGAAAAGCAGAATTGGACCCACGACACCATTGAGGAATCCCACAAGAATGAGCGGGAAATAATCGCTTTTATGGAGTCTGAGGAAATGTCGGATGACAGGCAAAATTCCGAACGAAAAGAGAATGAAAAACGCCGTGAGTACCTCGCTCAAAAAGAGCAGAGAAAGTGAAGACAGTACCGTTGTCAGTACTTTTGCATACGCATTGAACGTCGAACCTGCAATCGTCGAAATCGTCAGCGCAATCCACCCCACAGCGCTATCGCTCATTGCTTGGCGCTTCCAGTGGAGATATGGCCTTTGAGAGGAAATTGCGGCTGGCATGTGTGTTTGTATTTCTAGTTATTGTAACATAAAATTGATATTTATGCAATGTGTCATTGCGTGAACTGAAATCTCAAATGCATATAAATCATCACCAAGCCGCCCTCTCCACCTCCTCAGCCGCTTTAGCCTTGGGCTCTGTCCCTTTCCACATCATCGCAATCCAAAGGATCAAAAGCGAAGAAGGAACCATCAGTTGCCGATAGTACGATTCTCCACTTGCGAGGAATCCTGCGTTTGGGGTGCAGACGTAAGTGAAGAGAATAATTCCGAGACTCGCGTAGCCCCAGAGACCAAATCGAAGTGCTGAAGCATCAATTCGAGAATTTTTTTCTTTGGCGAGTTTCAAAACGACAAATGTTGCAATGGGAAGCGCGAACCAGACGATGCCCATCGAACCACCTGTGAAAAGTCCTGTGATCGCAGTGAAGAATGCGTCGGTGTGCCAGCTGATAGTGGTGTCACTGCTGTGCGGCGTCAGGTTCATGTCGTGCAGAACGAGGAACACAGAAAATGGAAGAGAGAAGAGGAGAACGAGGATTCCGGAGCTGATGATGTCCCAGCGGATGAGACGAATTCTTAATTCCGGTGCGATCATGAGTAACCACAAAAATGTTCCGACAATCAGTCCTTCCGTTTTTGTCCATGCAGATGAAGCAACAAAGAGCGCAGAGAGTATCAACCATTTTCGCTCACTTTCTGCTTTCCAGAGCCAGAGAGTCACACACGAAAGAAGGAGATACGTGACAAGATGAATGTCTCCGTACTGCACTGCGACGTGGAAAGAAAGTAGTGGAATGGACAGGAGAGACGCAATTGAAATCAATGCAATATCAAAACCTTTTCGTCTGAGAATCAGAAAAAAGAGTGAGATCAAGGATGAAATATTTAGTAAAAATACGATCGCGTTTGCACTGCGGTCGCTCCAGTCAGCATTTCCTTCATTGACCAGAATTTGCAGCGAGTGAAAGAGAAATGGATACTGAGGTTTTGCAACACCGCGCGATTCATCCGCATCGAACGCAATCGCGTGATCGTAGAAAGAAACTTTCGATCGCATCGTCCAGTTTGTCAGGCTGTCGATGTGGTAGGTCGGCAGGACAACGCTGTGTGCGAAGGAAAAGATCATCTGGAAAGTAATGAAAAGTGCGCAGACCAAGCGGAGGGCAAGAGTTCCTTTTTTTGATGTCAAAACCGTAGCTTTGCTGCTGATTAGTGCAATTCCTCTGCGCGGACTTTTCCAATAAGCAACTGTGAGAACAGCAATGGTACTGAGATGCGCAATGGCAAAACTGAGAAAACGGAGATCTACTTCAAAGATCGTACAAAGGAAGACAATCAGTACATTGGAGAAT
>CALREJ010000064.1 GCA_943355155.1 Candidatus Peribacteria bacterium | reverse complement strand
AGACTCAGAAAATTCAATGGCATCACTTCAGACACATTTCATCTGCATCTCAAAGAATCTGAATTTCGATGGAATCACCGTCACTCCAATCTCTATGCTATACTTCTTCATGTTCTGAAAAGAACACCTCTAAACTAGTCTAGACCCTTGATAATTGGGGCGCTTATGAAAGTAAGTACATGAAGATGTTGATCATTCAGATTGCCTTCTTGTGAAATTTGAGGCTCTCTTACGAGAAAAAGCCTATCTTTGCCCGTGTTGGTTTTTGCCTTTGTAAGATGGACTCTTAAATCGGGTGGCATTGATAAGTGCCTATATTCGCTGGTATCCAAAATAGAGCCATCTTCCCTAATTAAAGCCGATTTTTGATCGAGATTGAATATGGGAAAGCGTTGAGTGATTTTAAGATCAATAACTTTCCGCCCAGCTCCCGTTTGATCTGGGGCTAAAATCATTATGGTTCCATTTGGCGTTCTTGTCATATAATTTTCATTTTTTGTATAAATGGTGGAGCTGAGGAGATTCGAACTCCTGACCCTCTGCTTGCAAAGCAGATGCTCTACCAACTGAGCTACAGCCCCACGAAGGGAAAATGGATGGTAATGCGACGATGTGAATGATTATCCGCGGAGCCGATTGTAAGGTATTTCTTGGCATTTAGCCAAGGATGGCTGCGCCACGTGACCGCAAAGCGGTTTTACGTGGAGGTGCCGGCGAGAATTGCACCCGCGTATGGGGGTTTTGCAGACCCCTGCCTTACTGCTTGGCTACGGCACCATTTGGACGAAAGAACGAAGCCAGCAGAGCATAGAGAAAGACAGGCCAAAGGAAAAGCTGAGAAGAATGATGAACTTATTCGTAATGCGTCCACAGTCGCAGAATTTTTACCACTTTCTCTTTCTGTAAGACTTGGTAGACCAGACGATGTTGAATATTGATACGCCTTGAATATGCTCCTTCGAAATCACCAATCAATTTTTCAAACGGTGGGGGATTTTGAAATGGATCACGTGCAATGATCTCAAGAAGTTTCTTTGCTTGTAGGGCGAGAGGACTTCTCTTGAGTTTCTTTGCATCTTTTTGAGCCTGCTTCATATACACAAGTGTATATTTCATAGATCGATCGTGGTGCTTCCCTTCGACACCGGCTCACGCATTCCATCAAGAATCGATTTCCGCATGCCCGGGATTGACTGAAGATAGAGTGTTTCTTCAATGGAACGCCAATCTTCTTCTGATACGAGTACGGCATTACCGTGCCGACCTGTAATCAGTACAGGTTCTTCGCCGCTATGAAGATTTTTTATTAAGCGATATAACGTCGAACGCGCTTTGGTGGCGGTGAGAGAAGTCATGTTTGTATAGTACGCTTTTACGTACGTATCTGCAACAGAAAATGTCATCCTGAGCCCTTCGGCAAGCTCAGGACAAGCTCTGACGAAGGGTTACTGCACCACCGGCACACCTCCTGCCCTCGGATTCACCCCTCCCGGCAATAAATACAAAAACGGTCGGAAGAGGATTTCTGTTGTTCCGGTGAGTGAGGTGAGACTCCAGAAGAAGATAAAGAGTGCGAGAATGATGACGAAGTTATAGACGCCGCCCGTATACTTCATCCAATCTGCTTCGCCCATAAAATCTCCGATGCGTTCGCGGTAGCGGAGCATGGTGATTGATAGGACAATACCGAGCAGCGACAAAAAATAATGCATGGGTGTTTTTTTAGGAAGCTACAGCATCCAATTCCTTTTGGACATCAGCCTTGGAGCGTGCACCGATAAACTGCGATGCGACTTCGCCATTTTTGAAGATGATGAACGTGGGAATGCTCATGACATTGAATTTTCCCGGAACCTCCATGTTTTCATCAACGTTCATTTTGACGATCTTCACTTTTCCTTCATATGTTTTTTCGAGTTCTTCGACAATTGGGAGCATTGCTTTGCACGGACCACACCATGGCGCCCAAAAATCAACAAGCACTGGAATGTTGGACTTGAGTACGTCTGTGTCGAAGGTTGCGTCTGATGTGGGGTGGGCCATGGAGCGAGTGGGGAATGTGATAAGAGGATAGCAGTGGGAGCAAAAAATGGGAAAGAATAAAAGGAGGAAAAGGCGGAAGAGGAATGAAAGGAAAAATTAAAATAGAAAAAAGTGTCACCCTGAGGTGTTCACAGCAATCGAAACTGTGAGCCACGAACGGGCGACACGTTCCATAAGGAGGTGTCGTGGTTCGTGGCTCTCTGGAGCACCTCACCATGACACTTTTTTGATTTTTTATTCCCGATCCAATCCGAGTAACTCCTTCGTAATCTTCTTACTCAGCTCCACTCCCGGCTGTCCGTACGGGTCGATGCGGTAGAGTTTTCCGAGGAACACCACTTCCATCAAGAAAAAGTAGAAGAGTTGTCCCAAGTGATATTCATCGAGGCGTGTGAGTGATACGGTGACGTGTGCGCGCTTGGCTGCAGTCAGCCCTTGGCTTGTGCCGTTATATGCAGCGTCGAGCAACTGTCCAAAACTTTTTCCGGCGATGTAGTGCCATTCGGCGGGGATTACTTTCGGCACGGTGACGCGGGGCTTTTCTACTTCGGTGATAAAGAGGTGCCAGCATTTCCTTGGGCCTTGCGTCCATTGTTGCAGAAGTGAGTGTTGATCTTGCGTGCCGATTGCTGCGAGGGGGAAGGGATTATGCACTTCGTTTTTCCCCAAACTTTCTGCGATGAGTTGCTGGTTCCAGCGTGCTATCGATTGTAATTTTTGGACGTACGGCATGATCACGCGGATGATGTATCCTTTTTTTGATTCAAGAAGATATTGCACTGCGGCCATCAGTGCCGCAGGGTTTTCCTCCATTTTTTCGCTTTGGCAGACCGTGTCCATATCGGCCGCGCCCTGCACAAATTTCCGGACATCTGCTCCGAATAATGCAAGTGGGAGCAACCCCACTGCCGTGAAAATACAGTAGCGTCCGCCAACATCCGGTGGAATCGGAAGCGTTTCAAATCCTTCTTTCGTTGCGATCCTCCGCAGGGCGCCTGTCGTTGGATCGGTAATCGCAATCACACGACTCGCGGCTTTTTTGCCGAGGTTTTTTTTGAGTTGTTCATAAAAGAAAAAAAGCGCGCTCATCGATTCTAGTGTTTCACCCGATTTACTGACCACAACGAGGAGCGTGTGTTTCCAGTCGACGATGTTTTCGTAAATTTCCATGAGTGTTGGGTCGATGGTGTCGACCAAAATAAATTCCACGGTGTCCGGCCCCTCAAATACCTCCTGTACTACTTTTGGTCCAAGTCCCGACCCTCCGATTCCGATCCACACGACAGTCTGAATTTTTTCCGTTTGCGCACGCTTTCCGATCTCCTGCACTTTTTGAATGATCTCTTCGTTGTACGGGTCATCCATCCATGCATGTTTGCCGCTTTTTCGCTCAGAGACGGTGTCGCCAATCTGCCGCTTCATCGAGGTTTTGAGTGCGGACATCTCCTGATC
>CALREJ010000063.1 GCA_943355155.1 Candidatus Peribacteria bacterium | reverse complement strand
GAACATGTATTCACTGCATGGGTTACTTGCGTTGATCCGACCATCGGCCGGACACGTGTGCCAGTCATTGATCGTCGTGTCGTACTGCACACCTGGGTCCGCACATGCCCACGCGGCATAGCCGATTTGATCCCACAGGTCTCGTGCCTTGAGTGTCTTACATGGCTTGACTGCTCGACCTTCTGCCTTTGCTTTGCGAAGCTCCGTTCTCCAGTACAAATTCCAGTCGCTGTCTTTGTCGACGGATTCGAAGAATTCGTGTGCGATGCGGACAGAGTTGTTGGAGTTTTGTCCGGAAACAGTTGAGTACGCCTCGCCGTTGAAATCGTTGTCGTACCCGGCCTTCACGAGAGCCGCGACTTTTTTCTCTTCGTTCACTTTCCAATTGATAAACTGTTCGATGTCCGGATGATCGAGGTCGAGACACACCATCTTTGCGGCGCGGCGTGTGGTGCCACCGGACTTGATCGCACCTGCTGCGCGGTCACCTATCTTGAGGAAGCTCATCAGTCCCGAACTCTTCCCGCCGCCCGAGAGCGGCTCGCCGTCTCCGCGGAGACTGCTGAAGTTTGTCCCTGTTCCGGATCCAAATTTAAAGAGGCGCGCCTCTCGTGTCCAAAGATCCATGATCCCCCCTTCGTTCACCATGTCATCGGTGACAGACTGAATGAAACAGGCGTGTGGCTGCGGATGTGTGTACGCGTCTTCGCTGCGCTTCACTTCTCCTGTGTCGGGGTCACAGTAATAGTGTCCCTGCGCAGGACCTGTGATGCCGTACGCAACATTGAGTCCTGTGTTAAACCACTGAGGACTATTCGGTGCAACCATCTGCCGCACAAGCATGTAGCTGAGTTCATCTTCAAAAGCCTGTGCGTCTTGTGTCGTTGCGAAATATCCATGCACCTCTCCCCAATATCTCCAACACCCCGCTAGGCGTCGCACTACTTGCTTCACCGATCTCTCGGGTCCTGTGATCACGTCACCTTTTTGATCGCGGAGGAGATTCCCTGCGCTATCTTTTTGAGGAACACCGGCCTTCCTAAAATATTTGCTCACGACAATATCGGTTGCAACCTGACTCCAAGACGCAGGGATCTCCGCATTTTCCATTTCGAACACCACGCTTCCGTCCGTATTTTTGATTTTACTCGTCCGCTTTTCGTACGTGATCTCTTCCAGTGGATCACTGCCGGGCGTTGTGAAGACCCGAGGAATCGACATTCCCGTGCGACTGGCAGCAGGAGTTTGAAGTGACAATGACGGCTGGGTTGCCGACACGGAATCTGAGGTGGATGAAGCAGCAAGCGGATTCATACAGAGGGATGGAAGGTGAATGGGAGGAATGACAAGTAAAATACACGATGTAGTGTCTCTATGGTCACGAAACCACAAGATATTGTACCGCAGTCACTCACGCAAGAATCTATCAGCAGCGATCCGACCACCTGTCAAAGCGGGCTACAGCAAGAAAAAAAGTCGGAAAATCGACCATAAAAAAATGCATTTCACAGCATGATCTGGGATCCTGAAAAGGGGAAAGTACGCCGCACCCGGGAACGGGTGCTCCTACGTTTACATAATTATTGTAATCACACAGCAGCACCACTTCGCGGGTGCGGCATTTGAATCTTCCATTGCACCATCCACTACCCATCATTCATACTGCTCACCATGTCCGTCCCCGTAAAAATCGCCATCATCGTTGCCGGTACCAACGACCCCAGTAATAGCAATACGCTCGCAGATGCATTTATCGAAGGATGCAAAACTGTTTCGGGAGTCAGTTTTGAAAAGATCCGACTAAGAGAAATGAGCCTTCAACACTTCTCTGTTGATTGTTATAACGGCGCTTGCGCAAAAGAACCGGACTTTCTCAGGATCAAATCACTATTGCAAGATGCACACGGCATCGTCTTTGCCACTCCGATCTGGAATTTTTCCGTCCCTGCGCATTTGAAAAACCTGATCGATCGCATGGGCACCTTCACACTCGACACAGAAACACACTCGCGCGGGCAATTTAAAGGAAAGCCCTTTGGCATCATTTTCACAGGAGGAGCACCGATGATTGCGTGGAAAGCCCTGATGTACCTCACGACTCTGCATGTCACCGAAGCTATGAAATATTACGGCAGCACGATCATCATGCGTCACTTTGAACCAAAATGTACACCGGGGAAGGGAATGTTCGGACTGGTCGTCGATAAAAGATCCGATTCATTAAAATTGATGAAAAAGTACGGCAAACAATTCGCCCACTGCACTCACACCTACGCAAAAACCGGCAAACTCAAAACCAATCAGCAACTCTGGCACAAATGGTTCGAATTCCTTTACAGAGTCGGAAATCGTTTGATGTATCCGATTAGTGAGAGACAGTGACGGGTTTAGTTGCTAGGAAATAGCTTCTAGCTTCTGTTTGGAAGATTATTTATGAAACAAAAATTCCGCATAGAAGCTGAAAGCTAGAACCTATATCCTCATCCCATGTTCACCGGAATCATCGAAGCAACGGCAGAAATCTTGAAGAATGAAGGCCATCGACTCATCATTGAACGTCCGAACATGTTTGATGATATCAAGCTCGGCTCGAGCATTTCTGTCTCGGGCGTATGTCTGAGTATCGTTTCGTTTGATGATGATTCAATGAGCTTTGATGTTGTCGATGAAACACTCAGCAAAACGAAATTGGGGAGTTTGAAAGCAAGCGATCGCGTGAACTTGGAACGAAGCATGCGGGCGGATAGCAGGCTGGATGGACATGTGGTGCAGGGGCATGTGGAGGGAGTGGGAATTGTGCGGGAATGTAAAATGCAAAATGTAGAATGTAGAATGAAAATTGAGATTCCAAACTCCCTTTTGCCTTCTGTAGTTTCAAAGGGATCGATCGCCATCGACGGCATCTCCCTCACTGTCGCCACCCTTGAACACAATTTGTGTACGATCGCTGTGATTCCTCATACACTCAGCATCACCACATTGGCTAATTTAAAAGAAAAAGACCTCGTAAATATTGAAACGGATATCCTCGCCCGCTACAATACACATTCTCCAAAAAATCTATGAAAAAAAATGCGACCAAAGATCAACTACCGGCAAAGATAGATAAAAAATGGCGCATTGGAATCGTCACAGCGTCTTTCTATAAAGCGGAGTCCGATCAATTGGTGCAGGGCGCAAAAAAATTATTGATCGCAGCCGGCATTCCGGATAAAAACATTTCTGTCTACGAAGTGCCGGGGTCGTTTGAAGTGCCTTTGATTGGTGCGGCATTAGCTGAAAAGAAAGCTGTTGATGCATTGATAGCTTTTGGAATTATTGTGGAAGGCGAAACACACCATGCAAGACTCCTCGCGAACGCAGCTACACAGGGAATTATGGATGTGCAGATCAAGTATCGTATCCCATTCGCATTTGAAATTTTGTATGTCGATACGATGAAGCAAGCGCAGGAAAGAATTTTTGGTGAGTATAATAAAGGCACAGAAGCTGCACATGCCGTACTCCATTCGCTGGCGCTTCTCAAAGAAATTAAATAAATATGAATCCCCACACCTCCATCACCGCCGCTATCAACGCCTTCAAGGCAGGAAAAATGGTCATAGTCGTCGATGACGCCGACCGCGAAAACGAAGGCGATATT
>CALREJ010000062.1 GCA_943355155.1 Candidatus Peribacteria bacterium | reverse complement strand
ACGGATTTCAGAACAGTTACCCAAGAAGAACTTGATCATGTTGTTGATCTGATTAACAATCGTCCCCGCCAGTCCCTCAACTTCCGTACACCGAAAGAGGTGCTTGATGCAGAAATCAAGCGTTATGCGTTTGAGACTTCAGAGTAGGGATAACAATGCTTCAAAAGAGCATCCTCATAAGAAAAGGGCTCTTCAATTATTAGAGGAGCGATATGGAATCGCCAATGATGTCAACTCAACAAGACCAAAACATCTGTAGTTTTTTGGAAAAAGATAAGATGTTCCGTGTTTCTTGGGCAGTAATTTCTGATAATGATTAGCATATGAGGAAGATTATTGGATCAGAGCTTGAATACACATTTCCCTCACCTTTTCCTCGCATCCCACATTTCACAATGATAAAATGCCAATGAAATTATCTGCTCCCCCCACCACCATGAGCAACCGCATCACCCATTTTGAGATCCAAGTCGACGACTTCGCACGTGCGAAGAAATTTTATGAAGAGGTGTTTGGGTGGACGATTCAAAAATGGGAAGGCGGGAACATGGAGTATTGGTTCATTATGACGGCAGAGAAAGACAGCAAAGAACTGGGCATCAATGGTGGCATGCTGAAGAGACCGGCAAAAACCCCGCCTCACGAGTGCGGTGTGAATGCGTTCGTCTGCACGGTGGTTGTAGAAAATTACGATGCATCCGCAAAGAAGATCGAAGCTGCTGGGGGAATCGTCGCGATGCCGAAATTTGCGATCCCCGGGATGGCGTGGCAGGGGTATTTCGTAGATCCCGAAGGCAACACGTTCGGCCTGCATCAGGCTGATGTGAATGCGAAGTAGGACGGAATTTTGCTGATTGTCAGATTGCCTGTAGCATCCGTGCACATGATGCAATCGATCGTCGCGTGGCTTGAACAAATCGCATTGGCGGTTCCTCTTCCCGTGTTTGTATTGATCGGTGGCATTGTCGAAGAAGTCATCGCACCGATTCCATCCCCTCTCGTCGCAACACTCGCCGGAACAGTGAGTGCCGCGCAACATCTGAGCATCCCCTACATTTTGTTCATTTGCGCACTTTCGACTCTTTCCAAAACTGTCGGTGCTTGGCTGTTTTATTTCCTCGGTGACAAATTCGATGATGTCGTGGTGCCTCGCTTCGGAAAATACATCGGCGTAAGTACGAAAGATCTGGAACGCTTTGGAAGTCATTTTACAGGAACATGGAAAGACGAACTTATTTTGGTTGTCCTGCGTTCAATCCCCGTGATGCCCAGTACGCCGATCTCCGTTCTCTGCGGGATCCTGAAAATTCGCTTCCGCACCTTTGTCCTCGCAACCGCTATCGGCTTTTACATTCGCAATCTCTTTTTTATACTACTCGGCTACACGGGACTCGCTGCCGCAGGATCGCTGATGCAGGGCATCGACACGGCAGAGACCGTACTGAAAGCAGGCATTGTTCTTGGATTTGTCATTGTGCTCGGGTGGCTCTACTGGAAAAGGGGGACGGGACGGTCGGGTCGCTGGTTTTGATGTTTTATTGTTCGCTGCTGTGTAGCAAGCTCAAAAAAATGCGAGCGACGATCCGTGGCTGCTCAACACAGGAGAAATCGGGTATGTGTTCTGCGTCTTAGAGCGACGACAAGATTTTTTTCATCCGCTCCCATGCGGCATTTCTTGCATCGATGTTTGCGTGCTCTCCGTTTGGATCTTCACCACTTCGCATAAATGCATGCCCAGCACCCTCGTAGATTTCATACTCATACGTCTTCTTTGCGGCAGTCATGAACTTCTTTGACTGATCGATTGTCGCATTGACGCGGGCATCGGCTCCGCCGTAGAAACCGAAGACAGGAGATGAAATCTTTGCATAGGACGCTTCGTCCGTCGGCCCCGTTCCATAGAACACCATCGCCGCTGCAAGATCCTTGCGTTCTGTCGCAAACCGGAAAGATTGAGCTCCACCCCAGCAAAACCCTGCTGATACCAATGTTCCATTCGATGCTGAAATGGTTTTTGCAAAGTCAGCCACGGCTTGCAGATCGGACAGTACATTCTCCGGCTTCAGCTGAGAAATCGCCTTCGTCGCCGAATCCGCGTCCGGAAAATCAGTCGTGCGCTTCATCGTATCGCTGAAACCCGAGAGCAAATCCGGTACGACTGCAATGTAGCCGGCTTCTGCAACCTGATCGGCCATTCCTCGCGCCCAATCGTTGAGTCCCTTGTTCTCATGAATGAGGATGACGACCGGTCGCTTTTCCGACGTTTCCGGATACACAACCCACGTATACATCGTCTTGTCGCCGTTCTTCACCTGGACCCATTCCTGATGACGCGGTGAGTCATTGAGTCTGTCCATGCTCGAAGTCGTGCTCATCTCACTCCCGTGATCGTGAGTCATGTCACTGCTTCCCTGCATCGCGTGATCGACCGGAGTAGCGGGCGAGCAGGAGACGAGGAGGAAAATAAAAGGGATGAGAAATTTTTTACGCATATGGACAGTATGATATCATGCCTTGGAAGTTATTGCTTTTTTTCTTTCATTTTCTCCCTCTCTTACCACCATGAAAAAACTATCCATTTCTCTGCTTGCTCTTTCATTGCTTGCCCTTACCGCCTGCCAAACATCCTCACTCACGGAAACCGAAAAACTTCCTGTGGAGAAATCCGCAGTACCTTTCAGCGGCACTGTGAAGGAGATCGATCGAACGCAGAGTGTGATTTCCTTTGTCGGCAAGAGCGACATCATCAACCATGAGGGAAAATTTAACGATTACAGCGCAGTGATGAGATTGGATCCTTCGGAACCTGCCAATCTGGAAAAAGCGAGTATCGAAGCAAGTATCCAAATCGCGAGTGTGGCAACGGACGCAACGGGTCTGGATGGACATTTGCAGAAAGATGATTTCTTCTCGGCAGAGAAGTTTCCGACGATGACATTCGCATCAAAGAGCATCGTAAAGAAAGGTGACAATCAGTACGACGTCACAGGCGACCTGACGATCAAAGGTGTGACAAAATCCGTCACAATCACGGCAGAAATCACCGACGATTATCTGAAAGCGCACTATGACCTGCCAAGACAAGATTTCGGCATTGGGAATGATGCGTACGGAAAAAAGCTATTGGAAGCGACGGTGCCGGTGGATGTGAAACTGGTATTCAAGAAGATGCATGTGATGAACGGAGCAATGGTGCATGATGACGAGATGACGATGGACGACATGACCACTATGCTCGAAGGAAAAACCGGAGATGATTTTGATCGTGCGTTTATCGCGGGAATGATTCCACATCATCAAGGTGCAGTGGACATGGCAAAGATGGCGTTGAAGAATGCAAAACACGATGAGATCAAAAAAATGGCCGCTGCAATCATCGCATCACAGCAGCAGGAAATCGACGCAATGAACCAGTGGTACAAAGACTGGGGCTATGGTAATTGAGCAATCCTCTCTATGCCATCACATCCCCACTCAGAAACGGCGAGACTCGAAGCCTTCAGCGACGGCGTGTTTGCGATCATCATTACGATCATGGTGCTCGAGTTTCGTGCGCCGGAGGAAGCGACACTCCAATCATTGATCCCCCTCCTCCCCGTATTTTTCAGCTACGTCCTGAGCTTTCTGTACGTTGCAATTTACTGGAACAATCACCATCACTTGCTTCACGCTACGGAGGAAATCGGCGGCGGCGTGATGTGGGCGAACATGCATCTGCTCTTTTGGTTGTCTCTCATCCCCTTCGCCACGCAGTTTGTCGGCGAGAGTCACGGGGAATCCTTACCTGCCGCACTCTACGGATGTGTACTGTTGTTTCCTCCGCTGAACTTTGAAGTGCAACACTTGGGGTGAGGTATTACCCTCACTCCCTATGGCATATCAGCAACTCTCAGATGCAGAACAGTTACAGCTCAGTATTCTTCTCAAGAAGAACTTCTCCTTGCGAGACATTGCCGAA
>CALREJ010000061.1 GCA_943355155.1 Candidatus Peribacteria bacterium | reverse complement strand
GAAGGTTTTAATCAAAAATACGTCATGGTGAGCTTGCCGAATCCACGACTCCCAAAGGAGTGTCGCCTGTTTTGTCCTTCGGCAAGCTCGGGTGATGTTTTTTTATCCTTGTCTTCCTTGTAATCTTTGTCTTCTTTGTAATCCTTCGTTTCACACATTAAACCGAAAATGCATGATGTCTCCATCCTTCACAATATATTCCTTTCCTTCCGCGCGCATCTTCCCTGCTTCTTTCGCCTTCACTTCTGAACCCATTGCGATGAAGTCTGCGTAGGCGATGGTTTCGGCGCGGATGAATCCTTTTTCAAAATCTGTGTGAATTACTCCTGCTGCTTGCGGTGCGGTTGATCCCTTTGGAATATTCCATGCACGCACTTCCTGTACGCCCGCGGTGAAGTAGCTGATGTAGCCGAGTGCGCTGTAGGCAGCGGCGATCAGGCGGTCGAGGCCGGAGGAGGTGACGCCGAGGGACGTGAGAAATTCTTTTGCGTCTTCTTCACTGAGGTCCTGTAAATCTTCTTCGATCTTCGCGGAGATCGCGACGATTTCTGATGTGTCTGAAAGTCCGAGTTGTTCTTTCAGTGCGTGGCTGCTCAGTGTATGCAGTTCATCTTCCGCGACGTTTGCGGCGTAGAGGACGGGCTTTGCCGTGAGCAACTGAAAATTTTTCGCGACAATCGATTCTTCCGGAAGCAGTTCCGTTGCGTTTGCGAAGAGTCCGCTCTGTAAAGATTTTTCGATTTTCGACGCCACTTCAAATTCCAGTTTTTTTTCTTTGTCACTGGTTGAGGCAGCGCCTTTCAGCTTATCCAAACGTTTCAAAATGCTCTGTAAATCCGCAAGAATTAATTCTGTTTCAATAATTTCCCTGTCGCGTTTCGGGTCGACGTTTCCTTCGACGTGAATAATATCGCCGCCCGTAAACACACGGACGACATGACAGATCGCATCGACTTCGCGGATGTGACTGAGGAATGCATTGCCAAGTCCTTCGCCCTTGCTCGCACCTTTCACAAGTCCTGCAATATCGACGAACTCGATCGCTGCGGGGACGATTTTTTCGGGGTGGATCAAATCTGCGAGTTTTCGAAGTCTCTCATCTGGTACTTCGACAATGCCGATGTTTGGCTCGATCGTACAAAAAGGATAGTTCGCTGCCTGTGCGCCTTTTGTTCTTGTAAGCGCATTGAACAGTGTTGACTTACCGACGTTTGGAAGGCCGACGATTCCGATTTTGAGAGCCATAGAAGTTTGAAGAAAAGGGAAATATCATCGCAAGCTTGTGTCATGCTGAGGAGCTCCCCTTCGGCACGGCTCAGGACAGGCTCCGAGCGTCTCGAAGCACGTCCGTTCGTCCTTCGATACATTTTTGCTGCGGCAAAAACACTCAGGATGACACCACACATGCTCAAGATGACGTGTTTTATTTTAGCCTAAAATTGATTGAACTGGCATCATTTGAGCTCGTTACTCCAATGAAGACATTGACAAAAATGTAATATTGTATTATATTTCATCTCCCATGAAAAAGATCATTTCTCTGGCTTTTACAGCTCTGATTCTGCTGATTCAGGTGTCTACGCCTGTGTTTGCGGAGGAATCGATCACTATTTCTGCCAATCCAAAACTCACTATTTCGCGCGCCGGAGCGATTGCCATGGTTATCAGTGCCGATGCACGCAATATGCGCCGCGTGCGTTGGTATGCCAGCCATATGCCTCCCATGCCACTTTTCTCCGACGTTGATCAGAAATCGTGGTACAGCCCGTACCTCGAAGTCGCCTTTGAACAGGGAATTATTACAGGAAATGCGAATGGACTGTTTCGGCCGGAAGATAACCTGAATCAGAGCGAGGCTGTGAACCTTGCCATGCGATACAAAGAATCAGTTCAGCCCGATGATGGCGTGTATCTCACGATTGCCAATGCTAAAGCGAGTCCGTTTCTTGCCATGCTTTCACGCGCTGACGCCGCAAGTATCACACTTCCATCACCTCTTCGCCCTTCCGGTTCTATTAGCCGAGGCGATCTTTTTTCTATGCTTCAGTCTGCCGGTATGCGCGATCCTTCCACTATTTCTGTTGCCATGATTCCCGTGCAGCGAAAGACGTATGTCATTGCACCTCCGAAGAGCGCAACGCCTGAAGCAGTTCCTCCTACTGTGGCCACTGTGGTGCCGGTTCCGTCTAATCCAAATCCGATTCTCCCTCCGCCATCCGCTTTTGTTCCAGTTGCTCAGGTTCCTCCTCGTGTGCAGACACAGCCAGTGGTGCAACAAAGACCTCCGATTGTTGCAGCAACCATAACCACAGCACCGGTCGCACAATCATTTTCGATCAGCATGCCAAGTCTCGGTATCACCGCACTGAATGTATCTCATCCGATCAGTCTTACACATGATGGATTACTTGCTCCGCTCAAATCCGGTGTCGGACACTTGTTCAGTTATCCCGGCCAAGGCGGCAAAATTCTCGTCTACGGGCACAGTTCCGGCTATCCATGGGATGTCTCGCAGTACACCAAAATCTTCCGCCAGATCAATAAGCTTGCGATTGGCGACATCATCAACATCAATTATAACGGTACACAGTACAGCTACAAAATCACGCAAAAACAGACGGTGGACGCCAAAGACACGACTGCGTACAGGCAGGAGGGGAGGGAGGAATTGATCTTGTATACATGCTGGCCACCCGATAGCATAAAGCAACGTTATCTCGTTCACGCAATTCCTTTACAAACTATTGCAAGCAGATGAGTGAAAAATCATGCTTCCTTCGGGTTTCACTACTACAAGAATGTCTTCCATCGGAGTTTCTAGGAAAGGTGGGTGATTTAAAAAATAAGCTTGGGATCGATGGGCTATGTGTTTCTTTAGACTCTCAAAGGAGATATTTCTACATTTCGTTTACCAGTAATAAATTAAGATTCTCGGCTCATGTAGTCTTGTTACTAGAAAGTGATTGGAGATGTGAATATGCTGGAACAGCCTTAGAAGTAGCTGAGTTTGAAGAGAGAGAAAGAATAGAAAGGATTGAAAAATTAAGAATGCTAACGCAAAAATTAAATGAAAAACCTGTGGCAGAATCACTTGTTGATACTTCTGCTAGTGGAACTGAACAGCCGGATGAATTACAACGCGTTGCATAATTCATGTTTTGTTGATTTAGACTCCGATTCTCCTCAAAATTTCTCTATTCACAAAGTCCCTCGCTCTTCCATATTTGAGTCTCGACAGCTGCTTGAACGCCTCGGCTGCTTGTTCATCTTTCACGTAGGTTTTATCGAGCCATGGTTTTGGAACTTCGAGTGTAAACGGTCGGCTTGGTTGACCGTCGATACTCAGTTTCATCGCGCCTTTGAATTTATCCATATTCACCAAATCCTGTTCGCTGAAGACCGGACCCATTTCCTTGGCACCGACCTCTGCGTCTTGCGGACCGATTTTGTACATCATCATCGTTCCGACGTTTCCGAAAATGGCTCCCTTCAAACTGACCGCGCCCGAGAGCTTACTTTCTTTTTCCAACTGATCGATGTACTGGTGCGCGAGGATCAACCCGAGGCGATATTTTCTTGCTTCAGACAAAATCGATTCGATCGACGGCGTGACGAAGTTTTGGAATTCGTCGATGTAGAGGAAGAAATCTTTGCGTGCTCCTGTTCCTTGGCGTTGTCTGCGCATGGCGGCGACTTGGATTTTATTCACGACGATCATTCCAAGAAGCGTCGAGTTGATGTCTCCGATCAGACCTTTGCTCAGGTTCATCAAAATGATTTTCCCGCTATCCATGCAGTCCCCGATATCAAACGAACTGCGCGTTTGGCCGACGATGTTACGCATCAGTGTGTTTGTCACGAACTGTCCGAACTTCGCGGCGAAGTATGGGATCATTTCCTGTTTTTCACGTTGCCCTGTTTTTGCCATCTGGTTTTCCCAGAAACTGCGGACGATCGGGTTTTTTACTTTTGTCACTTTGTATTTGCCCCATTCGTCGTCTGTAAACAAACGCACGAGGTCGGTGATTGCGCCGCCTTCTTCTTCGTCTTCCATCAGTGTGAG
>CALREJ010000060.1 GCA_943355155.1 Candidatus Peribacteria bacterium | reverse complement strand
TCATCTGCGGATGGGCGGAAGATTTTTATTCAGCAGTGTAAAAAAATCCAACAGAGATTACGCATTGCGACCAAGCATCCTGCGCTTGCTGCTGAAATGCGCGCAGCGGGAATCCGTGTGCTCGATCGTACGAAACATATGCGCGCGCTGCTTGCGGTGCATCCGAAATTAAACGAAGCGTTGCGTGTGTTTTCGCCCCACCTCTGGAGACAACAACTCAAGTCCCGCTTGCAGCGAATGGGGCTTCTTACTCTTCCGAAATTTCGCATTCTCTCGCTTGTCGCACTCAGTGTCGCGCTTTTTTATATCGTCGTGTTTCGACTGCTTCCGTCTGCGGATATTTTTGTGAAGCCGCGGCAGGAATCGATCAATCAAACGATGAATATGTATCTTGCTCAGTCCGGAGCAACCATCGAAGCAACAAGCCACGTGCGGATGATGCCGCTGATTCCTATTGTCATTCAATATTCGCATGCAATGAAATTCGATAACATCAGTCAGCAATTTATCGGAACATCCGCGCGCACGGACTTAACACTCACAAACAAAACCGCCGATATTTTTTCGCTGCGCAAGGGGACTCGGTTCAGTAACCAAGCCGGTATGATTTTTACCATCACAGAGCCCGCGAATATTCCTGAGGGAGGCGAACTTACAGTTCATGCAAAAGCTGCCGATCATGATCTGTACGGTCAGATCATCGGTGATCGCGGAAACGTCCCTGCGAACCTTCGGTGGGATGTCCCCGGACTTGCGCCCGAGGAACGGGTGAATGTGTTTGGTACGAATAAAAGACCTGCGACGGGAGGAACGACTGCCTACAAATCAGTTTTGCAAAAAGAAGATATGGAACTTGCGAAAGCCCTGTTTCAAAAAGAACTTCTCGCGTCTGCAAAGCAGCAGGTAGATGAAGAAGTGAAGCGACGAAATGCGAAAGATGCTGCTGTGCAGATCCGTCTTCTGGATTCTGAAAAGCTCACAAAAACGACGTTTACCGGTGTCACTTTGCCTATGAATTTGGTTGGCAAGGAAGTGAAAGAAGTTCCGGTGACAGGCAGCATCGTCTACACAGCCTTTGCGTACGACATCACTGCTATTCTCACGCTGCTCAAAGGCGAACTGGCAGCCCATACGCGTGACGGCAGAAAACTTTTGAGTGACCGCTTGGGGATTCAGGATGTCGTCGCAACGCCGATCGAATGGGCTGATGATTTTACATCGATCAAGCTGACAGTGGACCTGACCGGAACGCAGGAATACGTTCTTGATCCGCTTACTCCCGACGGTGCGCTCTTTGCAAAAAAAGTCCGTGATCAACTCGCAGGACTTCGCAGGAGCGACGCACTGCGTATCATCAAAAATATGCCGGAGGTTGAAAACGCGCGCATCACACAGTGGCCACTCTGGAATTACACACTCCCAAGCATTCCCTCGCATATTTCGATCATTCCGGAATAACATGAAAAAGTTTGTACGCATACTTCGGCGCATCGTGAAATGGTTTTTTCGTCTGACTATCATCATTGTTTCCTTGGGAATTCTTTCATTCGTCATTGTGATCATCGTTGTCTACAGAGGGTTTCACGGCACAGCAACGTTTCCTGCAGATTGTGGCTTGGTGTTCGGGGCGGCGGTATACGGAAATAGCATCGCGGGTCCCGCAGTGGCGCGGCGGATGACAACTGCAGCAGAGCTCTATCGCAACGGAGAGATCAAAAAATTGATCGTATCCGGTGGAGTCGGGAAGGGAAATCGCGTGAGCGAAGCCGAGGTCATGCGCTCTGTTGCGATGCAACTGGGGGTCAATCCCACAGATATCATCATGGAAAAAGAGTCACATTCGACGTGGCAAAATCTTTCCAATTCCAAGCCCCTCGCTGCCGAGTGCACGTCAACTGTCGGCGTCAGTGATGGCTATCACCTAGCGCGCATCAAACTCATCGCGTGGCGACAGCATTGGGACAACTTTCAGACCTATCCCGCGCTGATTCGTCCCGAAGCGGGGAGTGAGAGGCGGAGTGTTCTCCGCGAAGCAATTCTCTATTTGTACTTTAGATTTTATATTGATCGAATCTATCCTATAAATGTGTAAATGAGCGAGGATCTAGGAATTGCAGGAATTCACTCACAATCACTCCAAATGCTCTTGATCCACACACTTAGTTAACATAAAATGCATTATGTTAAGTACGATAGATCATGACTTCTTCTCTCCCCTCACTTGAAACGGCGATTGAACGCTACCTCAATTTTTTGCAGGCTGAGGAAAATAAGTCTTCGCTCACAATCCGCAATTACCGCGAATCATTGACGCTTCTCCAAAATCTAGTCCCGATCAAAAATGTCTCAGAATTTTCAAAAGAAACGATTCGCGACTACAAGCAAGCACTCCACTCTTTCAAGAGTCGGCAGAATAAGGAGCTTTTGGTCAAAACCCGCAATCACCATCTCACAGTTCTGCGGGCATTTTTGCGCTATCTGCTGCAGGAAGAGGAGCTCAATGTCTACCCGCCCGATCGCATCAAACGATTTAAAGAAGAACAGCGTCAGGTGAAGGTTTTACACGCAGAAGAGCTAAAACGCCTTATGCAGGCTCCGGATCTCGACACGCGAGGCGGCAAGCGCGATCGCGCAATTCTCGAATTATTTTTCTCGACCGGACTTCGCTTGGCAGAACTTCGCTCGCTGAATAGAAAAGATTTGAATTTTCAGACTCGCGAGATCTCTGTCCGAGGAAAGCGCGGGAAGATCCGCGTAGTCTTTCTGTCCGATCTCTCTGTTCAAACGCTGCGAGAGTATCTTGATCAACGTACAGATCACTTGTCCCCTCTTTTTATTCGACACTTGGAACGCGCCGTGAACATTATGCCGCCCGGTGAACAATTCCGTCTCTCACGCATCAGTATTTATAACATCGTGAAAAAACACGCGCTCGCCGCGGGCATCGTCACAGATCCATCGCCCCACACCCTCCGCCACTCCTTCGCCACCGATCTCCTTCGGAATGGCGCAGATCTTCGCTCAGTCCAAGAATTACTCGGGCACAAAGACCTCAGCACGACACAGATTTATACACATGTCACAAATCCGCAACTAAAAGAAGTGCATAAGAAGTTTCATGGGAAGTAAAATGAACAGATAACTGATTTTGTCAATTTCCGACTCACTAATGATCGGGTACAGTTGTCTGCGATTTCTCTATTTCTTTCACACCGTTTTCATGGATACACCGTCATCTTCACAAAATAATCCGTGGTTTGCAGCGACGATTGGTCTCGCGGGACTAATTGTTGGTTACGTGCTTGCGACAGGCATGAATCAATTACCTGCCTTTGGCCAGAGGCAACCTCCCGCTGCCTTTGATAATCCGAGCTCTGTTCAGCCCGGCCGTTTTGCAACGATTGTTGATGCATTCACTGCCTATGCTGATGATGCAGGACTCGATGCAGATCAATTCAAGACATGCTTTGCCGAGAAGAAAAGCGTTCCCGAAATTCAGAAAGATCTCGCAGATGGTTCTGCATCCGGTATCAGTGGTACGCCGGGATTCTGGATTCTTGGTCCCAATGGCAAGGCAAAGTTGATCAGCGGCGCATTCCCCTACGATACATTCAAGCAAACATTCGACGCCATGGTGACTGATGACAAATTTGTGAGTGATACCGGAACGCCCGCCACTGCGGATGATGATCCATCTCTTGGCTCTGCAACCGCGCCCATCACTGTGATAGAATTTACAGATTTCCAGTGTCCGTTTTGTCAGCGTCATTTCCAGCAGACGTTTGATCAGATCAAACTGAATTACGTCGACACCGGCAAAGTGAAGTATGTGTTGCGCGACTTCCCTCTTGGATTCCATCCTCACGCGCAAGATGCTGCAGTCGCGGCAAATTGTGGACTCGAGCAGTCGAAATATTGGGAGATGCACGCAGAGATTTTCAAGAATCAAACAGAGTGGAGTCAAATCCCCTGAGGTATTTTCTTTCGATTTTGAAAGGCGCTCGCAGTGAGTGCCTTTTTAAAAAATCTTTGGAAAAATACTTGCATTCATAGGTGTACGAGCGTACACTCATTTTCACATGTTACCACTCCCCCACCACTCTCGGGCAACTCACTCCGGGCGCTCCGGAGTCGTGATTGATTTTTCGACTTTTCCGCAAAGAGATGAGGAAAGTGGGGTCTTCTCCGCCACGTCGCTCGCGAGCGACGTGGCTCCGGTACATCTTTCTCTGCTCGAGTGGGTACGGAGTTTTCCAGAAATTGGCTCAGTTCACGTCTATCTCTCTTCGGATAGTCGGCAAGCAGGAACAATTCGTCTGCAACGCTGTCTTCTTTCCCTCGGTTGCACCGTCACCCGAAAAACCCGTCACCCTTCCCCCACTCTTTCATGACATCCGTCACTCTCACCATCGGCTT
>CALREJ010000059.1 GCA_943355155.1 Candidatus Peribacteria bacterium | reverse complement strand
ACGCTTTTCATCAAACTGTTCGGCGCGTGCTGTGAAGGGCGTGCCTGCGATAACGATTCCATAGACAATGATGAATGCAACGAATGCCAAGGATGCATAGCCATAGTTCACATTGAGCTTAGATTTTTTTGCCTCTGCCGGTGTTGAGCGAAGTGAGATGAAGTAATAGGAAAAAACAGCTCCTGTCGTGAGCAAAATCACAATCACCTTGAGAATGAAGCGAATGGAGAGTTCACCATTGAGCAAATATCCAACCAGCGTAATCAAGTCACCCATCAATGTGGCTGCTGCGATAAAGAGTGTCAGATATGTCAACCAACGACGAATCCCGGATGCGGCTTTTTCCGTGTGCAATTGCATTTCACGAATAAGTATTCTCGACATCCACAGGAAAAGTGGATACGCAACGATGACAGGAGCGAGTGACCAGCGAATGGAGGAACTGACGTTCGAATAATCGACAAACATTTGAGTGGCATCCGGCAGCAATCGTTCAATATAGGTAAAACAGAGCATGATCGACGCGATGACCCATGTGTAGAGCGCGGCAAAATTCAGTAAATGGAAAAATGCATCCCTTGCTCCTCCTGTGTCCGGTGGCATAGGAACCGCCATATCCAACGCTTCTTTGGTCATCGCCTCTGCGATATCTTTTTCTTTCCATCCTGCGGAAATAAGGAGAATGCGGATCGTCGCGTGATCCATTCCTTTCTTGCGTGCGTGTTCAATAAAGTCTGAGAGGTGTTGTTGCATAAGGAAGATGGTACAGAAGGAAAGAGGAATGTACACTATTCTCTCATGAAAATTCTTGTAGCACTCTCCGGAGGCATCGATTCCTCGGTCGTCGCACACTTGCTCAAAGAGCAAGGGCATGAACTTGTGGGCGTCCGCTTTACACTCTGGTCCGATCCACTGGCACCAAGCATCGCGCAAATTCTTCCAAGCAAATGCTGCAATACTCAGACAGCAGCGAGGGCTAGGGAGACGGCGGAGTCACTTGGCATTCCCTATCACATCGTAGATTTGGAAAGTGAATTTAAGGAACACGTTGTCGATCCATTTTTGGATGGATACAGAAAAGGCCTGACTCCGAACCCGTGCATTCGCTGTAATCGCGAGATCAAATTCGGAAAACTGATTGAACTGATGAAAGAATTCGGATGCGAGAGATTGGCAACGGGACATTATGCGAGAGTTGCAATAGAATCCAGTGATGATATTTGTGTCACACTGAGTGAAAAGCGTGTCAGTCCTTCGATACATTTTTGCTGCGGCAAAAACACTCAGGATGACACGCTTTTTGTATCGAAGTGCGAGAGAAAACAAAAGAGATATCTCCTCCTCGAAGCAATCGACCAGAGCAAAGATCAAAGTTATTACCTCTACGGACTTTCACAGGAACAATTACGTCATGTGATGTTTCCACTCGGAAACATGCTGAAATCCGATGTCTACGCACTCGCGAAACATTTCGGAGTGCCACACGATGAAGAATACCGCGAGAGTCAGGACTTGTGTTTTTTTCCGGAAAAGTCACCGGAGGAATTTCTGAAGAGATACCTAAGTGATGATTTGCATGCCGGAAATATCGTCCGTCGGGATGGAAGTGTTGTTGGTACACACAAAGGATTGCCGCTCTACACAATTGGGCAACGTCGCGGACTTGGAATCGGTGGACTGAAAATTCCTCTCGAAGTTGTTGCGAAGAATGTTGATGCAAATGAAATTGTTGTAGCAGAAAAGGAATCAGAAAAAATCCAATCGATCGAACTTAAAGACATTCGATGGGTGTCGTGGAAGCCGGAAGAAAATGCTGATGTAGAGTTTGAGTGTAGGGTGCGATCACTTTCAGGAAGAAAATCTGGTCATCTGAAATTTCACGGAAATGCCGGAATTTTTCAGTTCCAAAGTCCTCAGCCGCATGTAGCGTCGGGACAATCGCTTGTGTTTTACAGGGGTGAAGAGGTGGTGGGGGGTGGGGTGATGGTGGATGGAATTGAGAATTGAGAATGGAGAATTGAGAATAAAAAACGTGTCATGGTGAGGACGCTCGAACCACGACACCTCCATACCGTAGAGACGACCCGATGGGACGTCTCGTGGAGGATCGGATTCTCAGATAGTTCTACCCACGTCGAGACGTGCGCTCCGCACGTCTCTACAAAGGCTGTGGAAATGTTGTGCTATACTCATTTTCTCCACGTGCAAAACATCGACTTTTCCGCTATAATGACTTGATACCCGAAAACCCCTCCAGTCACCGCGCCACGTATGATGCCGATGGGAACATTGTGCTGCCAAAAGCGGAGGCGCAGGTCATGCAAGAAGGAATGTGGTATACACCAAAACTACCCCCTCAACAGAATCACGTTGCGACGAATTTGCATTCAATGGAACCTCAAAATATCTTGCAGAAGCACCACTTCGCGGGTGCGGTTTCCGAAGGTGAACTCGATGTCATCGCATTTAATCTTGAAGAAATAGAGCAAACGCCTGTAAAGGAAAATGCCGAAGCAATAGCAACGTTTGACATTGTCGATGACTCTGCGATCTCGAAAATCGAATCGACTGCGAAAATGTGGCAATCGGTGCGTGAAGAAGTTTTTGCAGTGACGAATGACATTATTGAAGAAAGTGCAAGACAGTATCAATCGAGTGCAGTGGATTCAGTGCGTGTCAGTCGAGGTGCAGTTATTGCCATAAGGGAAGGATCGAAAAATCTTTGGTCATTCCTCACACAACCCGTGTGGGTACCCGGAAGAAATAATCAGCCGAAACAATACGGCCGTGGTGCGCTTTTTCTTCTCGATACGGTGCGATTCGGCGGAACATTCGCATCACTGTTTGTCGTGCTATTCGTCGGACTCAATTTTCAGAGCTTCTGGACCGTTGCCCATTCGTACATTTCGCCTCTTTCAGACATCACAACCGGAAAACAACTTGCTGCACAAATGGACAATACACTCATGGAAAAACTTAAAAATATTCCGTCGCTTTCGACTGCAGGTGGGAATGGTGATCTGATGGCGTATTTGCCAAATGTCGGACCTCCTGAAAATCGTCTGATCATTCCAAAGATGGAATTGAATGTTCCGATTGTTGTGCCGCCCAATACCAATCTTCTCAATGAAAACTGGAAGGCACTGGAGGAAGATATTCAGCAAAATCTTCAAAACGGGGTGGTGCACTATCCGGGAACTGCGAGGCCGGGGCAAGCCGGTAATTTCTTTGTCACCGGACACAGTTCCTATTTTCCATGGGCTGCAGGTGATTTTAAATCTGTTTTTGCAAGACTTGGCGAGCTCGATGTGGGTGATGAATACTGGGTGTATTATGGTGGGGACAAATATCGCTACATTATCACCGACAAAAAAGAAATTAATCCAAGCGACGTCACCGCACTCGATCAGCCTGTCGGCAAACGCATCAGCAGCCTGATGACCTGTACGCCGATCGGCACCACCTTACGACGCCTGATCATCACCGCACAGGAAGTGGATCCCAGCACAGGAAAGCCCATGGAAGTCGGGGAACATGATAGTAATCAACGTCAGCCCGCAACGAAATTAGAAATGCTGCCAATCTGACGAATTGAGAATGTAGAATGTAAAATTGAAAATGAAGGAATATTTTTTATAAATGGATTATACGATAGAATCCTATTAATTCATGCCGCTGTGGTGAAATGGTATACACGGGAGACTTAAAATCTCCTGACCGTAACAGGTCATCCCGGTTCGACTCCGGGCAGCGGCACCATCCGGCTACGTTCTGCTTGATGGCAGAACTTCGCCGCGATTGTGCCTTAGCCAAAAAACGACAACATCAAAAAGTAGCCGGATGCCTCGGCGTAGTCCGCAGACGAAGCCGGGCTATAGACTATTTCCATGCATTTCGTCTATATTTTAGAGTCGGAAGATGCTGAGCACTGGTACGTCGGTGTAACAAGTGACCTGAATCGTCGCATGCTTGAGCATAATAGAGGGCACAGTACTCATACGAGCAAATATACAAACTGGAAATTGAAGAACTATTTTGCCTTTGTAGAAAGAAGAAAGGCTGAGGAGTTTGAAAAATATCTTAAATCACATTCCGGTCGAGCATTTTCAAAAAAGCATTTTTAAGTGAAAATTTCACCTTGCAGAAATTTCAAGCCCTGAGTAGCCTTCTCCCGTCTTCGCGACCTTGCGGAGCATATTTACGAAAAGCTATGCACCTTTCCGAAGAACCTCCCTTATGGATCAGCAAACCCTCCATAGGGTCAATGACTTGTTGCACGAAAAAAACGACAAGGAGCTTCGTCAGGCTCTGAACCCTCTTGATGCGCTCACGATAGCCGATATCATAGACAATCTGGAACACGGAAAGCGAAAAACATTCACACTGATTCCGCCGGAAAAACAGGCCGCCGTTGTAAAAATCATTTCAGAAAATAGCCGCGATATTATCTTGCCAAGGCTTCCAAGTGACATGATTTCCCGCTTTCTGCATTTTTTGTATGAAGATGATGCAACAGACATCATTCAGCATTTGCCACGAAGACTGCGCGGACAGGTGTTGCATGGATTACAAGAAGACCGCAGGAAGCGAATCGAGAAACTTTTGACATTTGGCCCCGAAACTGCCGGTGGAATCATGGATCTTAATT
>CALREJ010000058.1 GCA_943355155.1 Candidatus Peribacteria bacterium | reverse complement strand
AACGGATTTCAGAACAGTTACCCAAGAAGAACTTGATCATGTTGTTGATCTGATTAACAATCGTCCCCGCCAGTCCCTCAACTTCCGTACACCGAAAGAGGTGCTTGATGCAGAAATCAAGCGTTATGCGTTTGAGACTTCAGAGTAGGTCGACCTCCCCTCTCCCGGTAAGAGTGCGGAGCGGGAGGGAGAGGGGCTGGGGGTGAGGCAAGAAAAAAACCATTCAATCTCCTCCCCTCTCCCGGTAAGCGTGCGGAGCGGGAGGGAGAAGGGCTGGGGGTGAGGCAGTCTAAATACAAAAACCCTCATCGGACAACCTGCATCAGAAAAATAATGTGATACGATGCTTTCCATGATCGCCGTCAAAAACGTCAGCAAATCGTACGGAAAGAAACAGGTTCTTTCTGCTGTGTCTCTACGGATTGATCCGGGGAGTTGTTTTGGGATTATTGGGGAAAGTGGCAGCGGGAAAACGACGCTCATGCGTTTGCTGATTCGCGCGGAAGACCCGACGGATGGCGCGGTGGAGGTGGATGGAGTGAATATTCGCACTGTCCCCGCACCTATTTTGCAGCTCTACCGCCGCAGAGTCGGGATTGTCTTTCAGGAACCGATTCTTCTGGAACACACGACCGTCGAAGAAAATATTGCACTGCCGCTCGAACTGCTCGGTGCGCCCAATGCGCTCATTTCCAGAAATACTACCGACCTCATGAAGCGACTGAATTTATCTGCAAAAGCGAAATTGCTTCCGGAGGATCTGAGTGTGAGTGAACGGTCTCTCGTCTGTATCGCGCGCGCAATCATTACGGCTCCGGTTGTCATCATTGCCGATGACCCCGTGCACAATCTCGACAATGCGCAGAAGGAAATCGTGAGGGAACTGTTCACGAACATGCATAAAAAGGGAACGACCGTCATCCTTTTTTCTCGCAATACGGACTTTGCCCACTCCATGCACGCGCAGATTATCGAACTGAAGGATGGAAAAATGGGCAACCAACACGCTCCGGAAAAAACAAAAGGCAAAACACCCGAGGCACATAAACTTCTTGAGGAAGAACAGGAAATAGTATTGCCCACATCAGCAGATGAACCAAAAACTCCGCCACCGGAAAGTGGGGGGAAGAAAATCCGGATTACTTCGATTGGATCGAATTAGATACCAGCCACCGGCCACGAGCTGCCGGCTTTTTCGATGTGCTTGCAGCGAGATGGGGTGAGCGTACAGTGACTTCCAATGTCTGAAACGACTGAGCGTCTGGCATCCGATGAAGAGAGAAAGGAAAGTAATACGCATTTTGCTATTTTGGTGGCCGGTACAGTTGTTCTTGCGATTATTGGCAATATTTTGCAACGCAATAATGCAAAGAATACGAACACTGAGCCCGCAAAAAAATCTGAAACTGTTAGCGGCACGAATGATTTTGAAACAGAAATGGGACATCCGAAAATATGTATGGATTTTGATGCATGCATTATCTATGCCGAAGGTGAAGCATTTTTAATACAATCCATCGATTGGTGTGGAAAGCGAGCAACTACAGAGGAGATTCGGGACTTTCTGAAATCAACGGAACCAACAATGGCTTGGGATAGAAAAACCGGATTGAGGATTCAAAATACGAAGGGCATCATAGAAATACCTGAATACGTTATTCGATCATTTTTGGATGAATTACATGGAAAATCAGCACGCCCGTCGGATGTTGATAATATAATTTGCACTGCCAGAAAATGCGGAATTGGCATAGAGACAAGCTGCACAGTCATCTGTGAAAAACAAGCGCCCGCTGCAACAGCAATCGCCTCATCACAAAATAATCCTTGACTCTGTACTGCCAGAGCAGTACAGTACGCCCGTGTCACGCACGCTTTGGACTCTCGGCCTCTCCTTTACCTACTTTAGTGTGGGGAAAGAGACCGCGTGCCTGAGCTAACAATCGACCACCTCAGACCACCCGACCTTCCCCCGAGATACGGAAGGCGTTTTTGTATTTACATACTTTTCTATTCATGACTAAACTTTTCGAATCACCAACGGAAACAGAAAGACAGGCACCTGAGACATCTGTGAAACTAATTTCCATAGACGATGCTCGGCGCATTGCACTGCGCATGGGAATTTTGCCAAACGGTACATACATACATTCAGGAGGAATTGAACAATATGATGAGGCCATCGCTGCATTACTCAAGGATGATACATTCATTGAGATGCTCGAAAAGCCAGTTAGTATAGAAATGCGCAGTGGCCTTAAAGCCTATTTTTCTGATACAAATCACTCCCCTCTTACCAATTCTGGAACATTGCACGCACTCGAGGAACACTCATTTTCAGATGAGGCAAGCCGACTTGTCCTTGGGCGCCATCCACAGTTAAAAATGCAACACGATCAATCTATCGAAGATGTCTGGAGAGGTATCACAGAACAAGGTAACTTGGGAATGATCCCATTTGAAAATTCGAGCGGAGGTGTTGTATGGCCGAACCTCGATCGGCTGTTGTACGATGATACGCCACTCAAGATCGCAGCATCTGTTCGTTTGCAAATTCGAATGTGTGCTGGAGGAAAAAAAGGAACCAATCTGCAAAATGTCACACACGTGTACTCTCACCCGAAAGGTCTCGATCAGGCATCACAATTTCTAGGGCAATTACCGAACACTCTTCGGAAAATAGAATGTGAATCCACTGTAGACGGCGTGAACCGAGTCGCCCAATCTGATAAAGCGAGTCACGTTGCACTTGCTTCCCGAAGTGCGATAGAAGCAATGGGGCTTGAGGTAGTTGCAGAAGATATTGCCAACTTGCGCGGAGCACAAAATGTAACGAAGTTTTTTGTTATAGGAAAAAATGGTCATGGGCAATTGCCCAATAACGGTATGAAACACCATGCACTTATTATCACGCCGCATAATCACACTGGCGTATTAGCAACAATTTTGACTCAAATAAGCATGTGTAGAATGGATCTTGTCTCTATACATAGTCGATCCATTGCAAATGGAAAATACAGTTTCTTTTTAGAAATGGAACGGCGTGGGACAAATGATGAAATGGGGGTGCTTGATCAATTTCTCAAAGTGAATACTATGATTGAAAGTGCGAGATGGCTCGGCAGTTGGGATGAAGAATTTGTGAATAGTACGAAGAGCTAACTCATTCCTTTTGCCCCCCAACATTTACCTCCCGAACATGAACCAAAAGACAATCGTCCTCACCGCAGCCCTCCCCCTCCTCCTTACGGCGGAAGGCGGGCTGCGTGCGTGACGGTGAAACAAGAAGTCACGAGCTCCCCTTCCCAGCGGCGTTCGGATTTTTTGTATTTCTTTTCTTTCATACCTATGGAAATTTCTCCTGAAATCATCGCAGAATTTGTACGGGCTGAAGAAGCGAGACATTTTGGAAGGCCACATCTCAATACCACAAAGAATTTTGAAGATCCTGTTCCGCACATCTGTATCAACTGCGGGAGGCAACTGAAAGATTTATTTGCCACTCATTGCAACACCAGAGAATGCGCCGAAGGTAGTACGAGGTAGAAAAATGCTGCTAATACACAATCAGAAGCGGGGCATCTGCAGATGCCCCGCAACCATCGAATAATCAACAATCATCTGCCTCAATTCCACCGATACCGATTCCGAAATCTCGGATCTTCTATCGAACGATGTGGGGAATGTTTTGCCTGTGGTGACTTCTTTTTCTCATCGCTGCGATGCGGCACACGATTCTGTCGATCGGAAAATTTTCGATCATCATCAAATGCGCGTTCATATCTGCGACGGAGGATGATGACATTCACGATGATCAGAAATTGCGGCTCATTATTTGTTTCATCTGCATCGTGCAGAGGAAGTGAAACGGGATGAATAGAACTGTGATGAGAATGAGTGGTGTACATGGGTTTTGGGGGAAATTGAAAATTGAAAATTGATAATTGACAATGAATAAAAGGATTCCTTCAAATTTTCCATTCTACATTTTCCATTTTCCATTCGTCACGACGTATCCCACGTCAAAGGAAAGGTACGACCGTGGAAGTGGTGTTTGTTCCCGTAGCAAGGTGGACGAAGTGGATTTGTTCCCACGTCCGAAAGAATTATCCCACTGATTCTTTATTTAGCAATCATTTTCTTTGATTTTTCGGAGGATCTTTTACTGGATCATTGCAGTTGCTTGGCCTAAACTCCTATCCGCATTCCCCCGCATACCTATGAAGTTCCGCTCTACTTTTCCTCTCGCACTTTCTATTGCCACAGCAACCGGTCTTTTCGCCGGCACACTGACCACTGTCGTCTCGGCCACCACGACGAACTCGGCTCTCTGCGATCAATTACTGGAACAAATGAATCGCTCTATGCAAGGAACTGCCACTGCCATCCGCTCGCAGGAGGAATACAGAAAGCAATGCGCCGAGATCAAAGACGGATGTCCAAGTAAACTCGTTCTCGCAACAGCGGTCAAACGCTGTGCGGATGCCGATCAGTTTGCCTCAACGTACATCGATGCGAGTCAATGCCAACAGGTGCGTTGTTCCGTTGAACCACCGAAGACCGCAGTAACTCCGTACAAGGAAGCACCTTCCATCAGTCCGCAGACAGGACTGTGTCCAACCGGCGACGTACTCGCACGCGATGCGAAAGTTTGTTACGACGCGCACAAAGATTATGAATTTCAGACGGTGAATGGATGCCGCGCCGTGCGGTGTTACGATACCGATACGTCGATCAAAACATGTCCGAGTCCCGAGGAAAATAAAAAGACAGCGCTGCGGTGTAA
>CALREJ010000057.1 GCA_943355155.1 Candidatus Peribacteria bacterium | reverse complement strand
GTAGGGGACACCGAGGATCATGTACCCGCGGAGGAGGTGAGCGGAGGACACCCAAAACGGCTCGTTTTGTCCCAGTTGCTTCAATGCGCCATGAATCATGTCGATCATGGATGACGGCCGAAAACTCATGTCGGAAAAAACAGCATCCGTTCCCTCCGTTTCACTTAAGAAAGAAAGAAAATAGTCATGTTCCCGCAGATTCCAGTTTGCAAGCACCGTCAGATCGATCAGAGCGTGCGTGTTCGTACCGGGTGCGATATCAAATGCGTATTGATTGAACGGATTATAAGATCCATTGTTATCAAGAATCGCGATAAAGGCATGAAGCGGAGTCGTCGAGGAATAGGCGATATCGAGCACAGAACCTTTTCCTTTCACAGAACCATCCGAGTGCTCCTTAGTCGCAGAAAGTGTTGCGTACTGATCGACTGAAAATGCTCTTTGCGGCCGGATCAATTGTTCCGCTGCGAAACAGGGTGTTTTGGAAAAGAGAAGAGTAAGACCGATGAACATCAAACAAAACGGACGACTCATGAACGGCAGTCTAGCACGAACAATTTCCTTTTCTTCATCTATCCTGCGAGAACAGTGGTTGTCCCCATGTTTGTATATGCCCGCTCCCTTTTATGTAGCTCTACTGCAGAGAAAGATTGCTTCGTGATGTTTGCACCGATATCTTCCGCTTCGCTGATCAGAATTCGTGCGTTTTTTGGGTTCGCGTTCAGAGGCATAAATTGCTTTGTGCGAGGGACGCCGGTGTCGGAGATAGGAACACTCTGATGATAAGAGTACGTCGTGAAAATACACAAATCAGCTGCAGATGCTTTTGAAAATTTCTTATTGAAAACTTTTTCGATCACCCCAACTTTTGCCCGCATGCGGCCGACGACATCCACATAATCATCCCATGTTTCAATGGGCTTCGTCAGTTCCACATTCACGTGCGCGATCGGGGGAAGTGTTTCTCTTAAGTGCAAATCTTCAAGGTTGTGCGTGAGTACGTTCAGGCCGATCCCCACGGCCTCCTCTTCATTACCTGATCCCTTTTTGATCAGAAGAAATGAATTACGGTCTTCCAGATCATGACCGCTGATGCTGTAGGCCATCTTCAATTCGCCATGTGAAATACGTGCTTTGAGTGCGTTTGGATCGCTGTTTTTCCATCGGTCAATGAGCTTGCGATAGTGTGTGCCGTAGGCCAAGTTCATCGTCATGATGTACGTGAGAAATGTTTGCACATCTTCATTCAAATCGTTGTCGAATTCCTTTTGCAGCATGCGCACAATATCGGGTCGAATCATCGTGTGACCTGTCTCTGCAATCATCCGCATCATGTATGCCTCGAATGCGATTTTGACACGCATGTCCGTGAAAAATGCCGCATACTCGCCGTTCAAAATCGATTCCGGTGTTTTCTCTCGTATGCTTGCGTGTGCCCACTCTTCGGTGATTGCCGTTCGCACGAATTTGGTGGTGAACACTTCCGATGGCTCATCGATTCCCTTATCTGCGATGATGCTGTCGGCATCAAACATAAACTTGCGATTGTTGTAGAACTTCATCGACCCTGTGTCTGTGTTTGTCATGGCAGACAAAATGGCAATTTTGCTCTGGTCGATACTGCTGTCTTTGCTGAACTCGTGTCGCATGATGAGTGCCTGCCGATGCATGTATTCCTTGCCTGCTTCCTCCGTACTGCCCTGCTGCAGTGCATCTTCCTCCTGCAAAAAAGCCGCACATCCGGTACTGAGCGTCGACTCGTGTCCGGCGAAAATAAAAAGCTGCGATGCTCCGTCGCCCACCGTACGCAGTCGCTCCTTTTCGATCGCATCCCAGACATCCAGATTTCCCCGTGTGAGGTCTGTCCTTCCGCCCTGACTTCGTCGATTCGTTGCAACCGTTGGCGGAATTCCCTTGTGATCATTGGTCTGCGTCCGGCCATCCATGCACTTGAATACAAACGGGTGCACATTCGCATACGCTGAAAATGCACGAATCTCCGGCAACATTTCCTGATACACCGCAGCAGCCTCGCGGTTCTTTTTTAAATTTTGATTGATTGATTCCCGGGCATTTTTTCTCATCAGTTCTCTGCAGGCGTCGTCGGTGGCGGCGGGGTCTGGCATCATATCATTTGGAGAGAGGAGGGTGGTCTCTCACTATGTTCTTTTTGGGGGAGAATGCAAGACCGTGATTGTGCTCTCTCCAACCCGATCCGCAGATCCATTGACGTTTACGTGTCACTCAATTTTCCCCAACGACTCTACAGTGAAGTCTTCGTCACTTTTCACTGTAACTTTATAGACAGGAAATCCTTCTGCCAAAGAGAGGGCAGTACGCCTACATTCCTCCTGATATCGCACGAGAGCACGCTGAGCAACTAGCTTATAATTTAGCTCTGGGAATTCCTGAGAAACGAATTCAGCTATTTTTTCTATTCGAAGGGGCGCTATTTGAGGGTGCACAGTGAAGGCGTTTCGTGACCCTTCAGGCTTCAGTGCAGCAACCATCGCTTGATCGTTGTCCGGTACTTTCTCGGTTTCCAGTGAAAGAACACCGCCTTCTTGATGTTTGCCTATATAGAGGACAACTTGATGGTTAGGTGATCCTTGAAGATACAGGCATACAACTTCTTTCAAGACTCTATCAGCAATATGCGTTTGCACATTTTCTTCGCCTTCTTTTCTATGGCTTTCAGAAAGCAGTGTTCGTAGATGCCCGCAACCCTGACACTGGATCTTTCTGGCAATGTCACATAGAGCATCGCGGATCTTTTCGCCATCAATTTCACTACCAATCAGATTTCGGACGTGATCTGTACGTAGTCCCTGATCAATAATTTCCTGCAGCTGTACATGTGTGAAATAGCGTGCGAGGAAAGAATGTTTTTTTATTTCATCAGTAACATGCGTGAGGCCGTCAGTGTCGGTGTGTATTACTACGATATCTGGATAGTCATTCAGGAGGAGCCGGACTTCTTCATCCGTCAGTTCCCGATCGAGTTGATCCTCTACTTCTTCCAGTACAACTTCTAGCAAGCTTCCTTCTCCTCCAAATGTAGTCAGACCTTTCTCGTTTCGTCCGTCACCGCATTGGATCCCGTACCTCATTGCTTCTCCATAAGGAACGAGTTTGATCCGATTACGTACAAAATCCCTCACTTCCTCAATTGTCAGATTCCCTCTGATGTTACGTTCATGATGACCGTCATCGTTTTTTACCCTTGCTTCGTTGTCATGGGATTGATTGTTAGCTGCCCATAATCCACCTAATACCAGGGTGACAGATGCAGTCGCTGAAATCGCAATTTTATGCAGCCCACTTTGAGATTGAACGGTCTGTTCTGGCTGAGAATCTGGAGAAGAGCGTTGTTTCATATAGAAATATATTATAAAATAAATAAAGCCTTTCGTCAATTGGTGTTTAACCAAAGCTAGCAGGTGTCCCGAAAGAAATCAAGGCTCTAAGAGTCGGTTTTGGAAAGTGAACTTTCTCTCACTTCGCATATGAAAAATCCCAAAATGACCCTTGGAAAAAATCTGAGCCTCTGCTAGCGTGCCGAAAATGCATGGTATGGATTTTACCTTTTCTCTTCCAATTTTATGTCAGGATCCGTCGTTCAGGTCGTAGGAGCAGTGGTGGATTGCCAATTTCCGAAAGGTGCCAGTGTGCCGGCAATTTTCTCTGCACTCACAGTCGAGGGTGGAGAACAGCCGCTGACATTGGAAGTGCAACAGCACCTGAATCACGGAGTCGTGCGCGCGGTCGCGATGGGTTCGACCGATGGACTGCGACGCGGGATGAAGGTGGAGGATTCGGGTGGTCCGATTTCGGTACCGGTTGGTCCGGAAACCCTTGGGAGAATGTTTAACGTCCTTGGCGATGTGATTGACGGCCTGCCGGCTGTTCATACAAAGAAGAAGTATCCTATCCATCGCCCTGCGCCTTCCTATACTGACCAGTCAACAAAGACGGAAATTCTCGAGACGGGCATCAAAGTGATCGACCTTATTTGTCCGATCCTGAAAGGTGGAAAGGTCGGACTCTTCGGTGGAGCGGGCGTGGGCAAGACTGTGATCGTCAAGGAATTGATTCGTAACATTGCAGCGGAGCATGGAGGATATTCGGTGTTTGCGGGAGTGGGGGAGAGAAGCCGCGAAGGAAACGACCTGTACTACGAAATGAAGGAATCCGGAGTGCTCGAGAAAACTGCTCTCGTATTCGGACAAATGAACGAGCCACCGGGACCGCGCTTGCGTGTGGCACTCAGCGGCCTTTCCATGGCGGAGTATTTCCGCGACGAAGAACAGCGTGACGTGCTTCTCTTTATTGATAACATTTTCCGCTTCACACAGGCCGGTGCAGAGCTTTCCGCTTTGCTCGGCCGTATTCCTTCTGCTGTGGGCTATCAACCGACACTTGCGACGGAAATGGCACAGGTACAGGAGCGCATTACGTCGACGCAAAAAGGCTCGATCACATCCGTGCAGGCGGTCTACGTTCCCGCAGATGACTTTACTGACCCAGCACCTGCGACGACCTTCGGTCACCTCGATTCCACCATTGTGTTGACGCGCTCACTTGCCGAACTCGGCATTTACCCAGCGGTCGACCCTCTCGATTCTACTTCCACGATTCTCGCTCCCGAATACGTGGGTCAGGAACACTACGACACGGCGCGAGCGGTTCAAAAAGTTCTTCAACGCTACAAGGAACTTCAAGACATCATCGCGATTCTTGGTATGGAGGAACTTGCAGAGGAAGACAAAAAAACAGTGCAGCGCGCCCGCAAGATCCAAAAATTCTTTTCCCAACCCTTCTTCGTCGCAGAAACGTTTACGGGTATCGCCGGAAAATTTGTCACACGCGAACAGACGGTGCAAGCATTTAAGGCGATTCTTGCAGGGGAATACGACGCAGTTCCTGAGCAGGCTTTTTATATGAAAGGCGGCATCGATGAGGTGTCCGCTTC
>CALREJ010000056.1 GCA_943355155.1 Candidatus Peribacteria bacterium | reverse complement strand
ACCCTGCGTGATGTCCGCGCCTTCTGCGACTCCTCCCATGTGGAATGTTCTCATCGTGAGCTGCGTTCCTGGTTCTCCGATTGACTGTGCTGCGATGATACCGACCGGTGTTCCGATCTTGACCGTTTTATTGTTTCCAAGATCGCGGCCGTAGCACTTCACACAAATTCCCTGCTTCGTTTTGCACGTCATCACGGAGCGCACAAGCACTTCTTCGATCTTGTGTTCATGAAGCAAGTCGATGAGATCGGCATCAATTTCTTGATCACGTTTTGCGATCGTCTTTCCTTTTGCTTTGATATCTTCACCAACCGTGCGACCGAAAATGCGGCTCTCGAATTTTTCACCGATGCGCTCGCTGTCGACCGTTGTGATCTTGTGGTTACTGACAGATCCACAATCTTCTTCGCGGATGATGATGTCTTGTACAGCATCGACCAAGCGACGCGTGAGGTAACCGGCTTCTGCAGTTTTGAGGGCGGTGTCGGACTTTCCTTTGCGTCCTCCGTGCGTTGCGATGAAGTATTCAAGAACGGAGAATCCTTGTTTCAAGTTACTTTGGATCGGCAGTTCGATCGTGCGTCCGGATGGATTTGCCACGAGTCCCTTCATACCTCCGAGCTGTGTGACTTGTCCCCAGTTTCCACGGGCGCCGGAATTGATCACGTACGTAATATCGTTTTCAGGTTGCTTGAGGAAGTCTCGGACCATCGCGTTTGAGACAAGGTTTTTCGTCTCGGACCAGACGCGGATTGCATGGCTGTAGCGTTCGTCTGCCGTGATGAATCCTTTCCAGTGATAGTTATTCATGACACGGATTTTTTCGTTTGCCTCGGCGACAAGCGCGGTGTAATCGTCCGGAACAAGAATGTCTGACGATGCGATCGAAACACCCGAGAGTGTTGCGAATTTGAATCCGACATCTTTGATGCGGTCTGCAAACTGCGTCGTCTCTTCTTCACCAACAAGTTCGAGTGCTTTCGCAACGAGCACGCTGAGTCCTTTCTTCGTCATTGGTTTTGTGATGCGACCGAGACCCTTCGGCATGATTTCATCGAATTTGAGGCGACCGATGGATGTATCGATAATCTCCATCGTTCCATCATCTTTCGTGACACGCACTTTGATCTTTGCCTGCACATCAACAACACCGGAATCGTAGGCAAGGAATGCTTCGTCTGCTGTGGCAAAAATCATCCCCTCTCCTTTTTTACCGTCATGCACCTGTGTCTGGAAATAACATCCGAGCACCATGTCTTGTACCGGGTTGATGATTGGTTCACCGGCGGATGGTTTCAAAACGTTACGAGACGATGACATAAGAGTACGTGCTTCGAGCTGCGCTTTTTCGGAAAGCGGCACGTGCACAGCCATCTGATCTCCGTCGAAGTCGGCGTTGAAGGCTGTACATGCGAGCGGGTGAAGTTGAATCGCGAGACCTTCGATGAGGGTTGGTTTAAACGCCTGAATTCCGAGTCTGTGCAAAGTAGGCGCGCGGTTGAGGAGCACGTATTTATCTTTGATCACTTCTTCAAGAATGTCCCACACTTCCTTGTTTCCGTCTTGAATCAAACGCTCCGCAGCCTTCACGTTATGAGCGAGCTCGCGGCGGATGATGGTTCCAATGACGAAAGGTTTGAATAGTTTCATCGCCATTTCTTTCGGAAGTCCACATTGGTTGAGTTTCAAATGAGGTCCGACGACGATCACCGAGCGACCCGAGTAGTCGACGCGCTTTCCAAGAAGGTTCTGGCGGAAGCGTCCCTGCTTACCCTTCAACATGTCGCTGAGGGAGCGGAGTTTTCGGCGATCTCCTGCGGTAAACAGCGTCTTTCCTCCGCGAGCAGAGTTATTGAGCAAGGTATCGACTGCTTCTTGAAGCATTCTTTTTTCGTTGCGGCAGATCACTTCCGGAGCTCCGATGCTCATCAGTTTTTTAAGACGGCTATTTCTGTTGATGACGCGGCGGTAGAGGTCATTCAAATCAGAAGCTGCAAAACGTCCGCCATCGAGCTGCACCATCGGACGCAAGTCCGGAGGAAGAACAGGCAAGCGAGTCGGGATCATCCACGACGGGTCGATGCCCGCTTGGAGAATGGAATTCACGAATTTCATGCGCTTCATGACTTTTTTGAGTTTCTGCCCAGACGACTTTTCGCGTTCAGCTTGGAGAGCCGTTGCGAGTGTTGCGAGGTCGACGTTCAGGATCACTTCGCGGAGCGATTCTGCTCCTGTTCCTGCGCGAAACACGTGTCCAAATTTCATGTTCATTTCGCGGAACTTGAGCTCCGAGAGAACAGAGCCTGTGTGCAGGTTTTTCAGATCATCCAGCGCTTCCTTGTGGTTTTGCTTGAGTGAGTCCATGCGCTCTGCCACGTCTTTCTCGAGAGCGTCTGTCTGCGCACGCGTTGCGTTACTTTCACTGAGCTGCTTCTTTGCATCCTCATATTCGCGCGTCACCTGTTTCTTTCTGTTATCCATCGACGCATTCAATTCTTTCTCCGCCTCTGCCTTCATATCTTCATTGACTGTGATCACGACGTACGCCGCGAAATAGACGATCTGTTCGAGTGTTTTGATGGGGAGATCGAGAAGGAGTCCGATACGCGATGGCGACGAACGAAGGAACCAAATGTGTGCGATAGGCACTGCGAGGTTAATGTGTCCCATGCGCTCGCGACGAACGATCGAGCGTGTCACTTCGACACCACATTTTTCACAAATCACACCCTTATAACGAATCCCTTTGTACTTTCCGCAGAAACACTGAAAGTTCTTCGTCGGTCCGAAAATACGCTCACAGAAAAGTCCATCTGGCTCCGCGCGCTGCGTGCGGTAGTTCACGGTCTCGGCCTTTGTCACTTCACCGCGTGACCAAGTAAGAATATCGTCAGGACTCGCAACGGACACCGCGACTGCGTCGAAGCTGTCGGTTGCAGAAGTAGCTTGTGTAACGGACATAGAATGAAGGGGGATGTATTAAGTATTAAGAGAGATGAAGAATTGTTGGCTGGTTGGCTTGTTACTGGTTGGCTTGCTGACCGGTCGAGGCTGTATGGGCAGAAAACGAGCCAACTTGCCAACGAGCCAACTCAGCCAACCTTTCATGCGCGCACGCACGAAATCCCGTCCCCGCCCCCTTCGTTCGTCTGAAACGACAGGGCGAGCACCGGAAATGTGACTGCATTATAAGGAAGGACTATCCTAATGCAAGGGCAATACTCAATTATACTTTTCCTTTATCATCAATGAAATCTTTTAATGCAGAATGCATTCTGCCGGATTTGTATAATTCCGTTGCTTGAGCATCTGCTTTAGGAATAGTGAAATACATGCCAAGCTTATTGTCAGTCTGCATTCCAATGATTACTTTAATGGTGGAAGCTAATTGTATGAGATCAGCACCAACCTTTGGATCAGAAAAAGGCCCGCCTCTTGCAGCAAGTAGACTCATAAGGGCATCTTGTCCGCGTTTGGATTTCAGATCTGAGATTGCATTGTCTATATGTGACCGCAATGCTGTTTTTATAGCACTATTCATTGTTGCAAAGTCTTCTTTTATGTACGCCTGCACTGCCTGATTATCCGACTCGTTAGGAATGATAAATCTATTCCCTTCAAATTTCATATTCAGCTTATATTGCACATCCAGTTTCGCAGCAGCTTTTGCATCCTCAAGTTTGGCACCCTTGTCTGTAAATGTTTTTACCAATGTATCAACTTTCTGTGCTGCTTCATCCAGTTTTGCGACCAAATCAGCAAGTCCTTTTTCAAAATTTTCGAGTGAAACAGGCTTATTCCCATTCAAATCAAATGCTTTTCTGTCGATCCCATTTTTTACAGCAAGATCTATCATCTTGTTCCATGAAGCATCATCCTTTGTCACGGTCATTTCGACCGTATCCATATCCATAGAAAATTCGGTGTCATCCAATGCAGTTGCGAGAACAAGGGCATCGGGATTTTGATTCAGCGGTGGGTTTTTGAAACGAGCACTGTTACTTTCGCTGTCTCTTTTAATTTTCAAGATTTTCTTATCCGTAGTTTTCACAAGTGTTTTGATATCCTCCACTTTTTTCTTACTTTCTGTCAGTTCTTTTTGATACAAATCAATGTTGTCCTGCACCGCTTTTTTATCTGTTTCAAGGGCAACCATGTCTGCTTTTTTATTCGTGAGTTCTTCTTTGTCAGCAGTGGTAGGATCTTTTTTATCCGTGAGCTCCTTGATACGTGCCTTCAGTTTTACTTCACGAACGCCCAGATTTTCAAGATCCTTTTTGAGTCCAGTACCGGGAGGATCTCCCTCCAATTTTTTCTCTGCATCACTCACTTTCTTATCAGCCGCATCCCTCACGACTGTCAATGTCTTGTCTTTGATTTCTTTCTGCAGTTCACTCTGAGTTGCGGGAGCATCTTTCTTTTCACCAGCTGCACTCGCGAGTTGTTCTGCGGATGCGGATTGGGAACGTGGTTTGTCGTCTTTTTTGGGAAGAGCATTCTGAAAAGATAGGACAATTCCACTTAATATATTCAAGCCTTTTTCCAGTCTTGTTGTTGGAGCAGTAATCTTAAATTTGTCTCCTTCTACAGTTACAGAAACTCCAAAATAGTACATCATCGCTCCCATTTTCTGATTTATCTTTTGCTCTGTTGCTGTTTTCAAATCAAAACCTTTTGCAATATTTTGCGCTCCAAGAAGCGCTATTTGTTGGTCTGCATCTGAAATATCATTGGGACCTTTTTGATTCGCATCCGGCCCAGAAGAATTACCCTGCGGCACTGTGAGTGCGAGTGTGAGAACTTTTCGAAGTCCCGCATCTAATTTTCTCTGTAATTCTTCGAACTTAGGTACAACGGTGGCACTGTCTGGCTGTGTTTGAGCAGTAGAAAGACCATCTCGCACACTCTGCATGTTATTCAGCGCGAGCTGACACGCTGCCTCAGCATTGGGATTGTCGGGATTCTTTCTACGTACGACAGCAACTGCTTCTTCGATCGTTCCTCCACTAATTTCTGCATCTACAGAAATGCCATTTTCATTATTAAATGTATCAAGTTCAGTAATGGAAGCATCTAATCTTGTTGCTACATCGGGGTTGTCCGGAACGTTTCGAAATTTTTCAATTTTTTGCATCGCAGTCGCCAATTTTGTTCTCTGATTTTCTGCAGCTTGGTTCGCTCCCTCCCTTCGATCACCAGCACGCTGTGCAGGGCTTCTATTTCCATCGGCTCTTTCCGGAGTTTGTGGGGCGTCGGGAGGTGTTTGCGGCTGAACATCCGGCCCTGTCGCAAATCCAATATGACGATGCTCGCCTGTGAGCATCATTTTTCTTGCAGGGAAATAGAGTGAA
>CALREJ010000055.1 GCA_943355155.1 Candidatus Peribacteria bacterium | reverse complement strand
CCTGCAATCTTCCGAAAGGACAATCCTTCTTGCAGGAATGCAGCGAGCACTGAACGCTCTTCTGACGACAACTTCTTGTGATGAACCATAGGAACAACAGGGTAGAGGATCTACCTCAGGTGTTCGGATTCGTTTTAGAACTCAGCAATGCCAATTCATTACGATGGTGCCGGGGAGAGGACTCGAACCTCCATGGAGTTGCCCCCACCAGCTCCTAAGGCTGGCGCGTCTGCCATTTCGCCACCCCGGCGTGGCCTTAGCATATCATTATTTACATAGATTGTGTTGTATACTCTGCTCGTCATGTTTTCACTTTCCCTCGCAAACGTCCTGGTTCCTCTGCTAACGACGGTAGTAATCTTGGAAGTGCTGTCGATCGTTGCGATGCTTTTTATGGTGTGGATGTATGTGAAGGCGCGCAGGGGGCAACGGGAATTTTTGCTCGGCGTGCACGGTATTTCCGATGATGTGGATCCGGCGACATATCCCCCTGACCTTGCTGCTGCACTGTCGCACATTTCTCGCCCGTTTTTGATGTGGTTTTACATTGTGGCTACGATCCTTCTTTGTCTGGCAACACTCTTTATTATTCTGTTCCAGCCTCACATTCTCTGATGCCCGAACTCGATGTCAAAAGCGGCGAAGTGGTGATCAGTCTCATTCATGAGCACTGGGTGAAGTACGTGCGTCCGGTGTTTATTTTTGCGCTGCTCATGATCGCCGTTGTGTTTTTCTTTTACATCGGCGGCGTAAGCGTGACCCATTACGAATGGCTCTCGGACAGCTCTTTTTTGCTGGGCGTTCTTCTGCTCTTTGTGACATTTCACTGGTTCTTTGCGATGCTTCTCAGCAAGTCCGTTGATCATATCGTCATCACCAATCGTCGTGTCGTGCAGGTGCGCACCTTGCTCTTTTTCTATGAAGACATGAATGAAATTTCTTTTGATAAAGTCAAAACCGTCGATGCGCAGAAGAATGGATTTTGGCAAAATATCCTCAGCTTCGGCACGCTCATTTTTGAAAATAAATATGAAATCACGCTGGTACCACACCCGACCAGAGCTGCCAAAGATATCGAGCAGGCGATGGGGCGACGGTGAGATTCAGAGCGGCAGCACCGTCTTCGCATCCATAAACAGATTCAACTCTTCCGGCGTCTGCACATACCCATTCACATCATTCGTCCATCCTTTCACAATCCCAAAGTGTAAATGCTTTCTATTTTCGTCGGTGTCGTGGCTGTGGGCGGCGCCGAGGATTGCGATCTTTTGTCCTTTGGTCACAGCTGTCTTTGCAGCAACAAGGGAATCGATCGCGAGGTGGCCGTAGAGGACGGTTACTTTTTCATTGTTGATGGTGCAGTACTCGGTGATGAGTCCGCCGTAGCCTTCTACAAATCCGCTGGAGTTGATATCCCCATCGCAGACTGCGTAGACATTGATCACCTTGTCCGCTTCGCCTTGGCTTATTTCAAAATCGGTTCCGACGTGATAGCCAGAAAATCGCTCAGGTGGATCAATGGGATTGTTCGTTGCATCGGGAGTGACGTGCATCCCAAATGGTAGGAGTATTTTTCTACTTCCTCCACCCTCAATGGGCCATACTTTTCCCGTTCCCTGCATCACGACAAGGTTGCCACTCCCATCAGTGTTTCTTGCCCCACCGAATGTGCAGGCAGTAAGGAGGAGTGCAGTGAAGAATAGCAACGAACGCTTCATAGTGGATATACATAAGACGTGTGCGGTCGTCAGATCTTTCTGTTGATCATATAGATCGCTCCCACTCCTTCAATTTCTTATGGCTCACAAGTCTTAAACAAACAACACGCAATTGTTTACCGTCTTTTTCATAGACAAGGAGCATGTCATGTTCGACGTGCAGCTCACGATAGTGGCGCAACTTCCCGCTGAGTTGATGATCGCGTAGCCATGGAGGCAGTTCATCTCCACTTGCAAGTGCATGCAGAGCAGCACTTAGGAGGCGATCGTTTCCTCCTTGCTTCAGGTATCGGCGCACATCACGCTCGAACGTCTTGCTGCGAATCAGTATGTGCCTCATCACCTCTTGCAGGATTTGATAAAGGCATCAATATCATCAATGCGAATCGATGGTTCCTTTGCTGCGCGAAGAATTTCTTCCTCCTCCTCTTCGGTATAACCGTTTACTGTCAGATGTGGCAGTGGCATGACGCCTCGCACATCCATGTGAGTAAGGAATACTCGTATGCATGAAGAAAGATCAAGGCCGTTGGCCTCGGCAACTTTCTGTGCTGATTTCTTTAGCTTTTCTGATATTCGGACATGAATTGTGGAGGTTTTCATATGTACACATTGTATCTCTTTGTATCACAACGGTCAATGCTTTTTAATCCACTAACTTAATATGCATGGTTCGTCAGGCTCACCATGACACCACTTAGTCGACGAGCTTAATATGTAGCTCTTTCAATTGCTTGTCGCTAACCACCGACGGTGCATTCATCATCGCGTCTTGTGCCTTTCCGTTTTTCGGAAACGCATAGATGTCGCGGATCGATTCACATTCCCAGAGCACCATCATGAGTCGATCGAGTCCCGGGGCGCAGCCTCCGTGTGGAGGAGCACCGTATTCGAACGCACGGATCATGCCGCCGAATTTCGCGTCAACGTCTTCCTTGGTGTAACCCGCGATTTCGAACGCCTTGTACATGATGTCGGGGCGGTGATTGCGGATGGCGCCGGAGCTCAGCTCATATCCGTTACACACGATGTCGTATTGGTACGCGAGGACTTCGAGTGGGTCTTTGTTCACGAGAGCCTCCATGCCGCCTTGGGGCATCGAGAAGGGGTTATGGGAAAAGTCGATTTTCTTGTCTGCTTCGCTCCACTCGTACATCGGGTAATCCGTCACCCAGCACCATGCGGCTTCGTTCGATTTCTTGAGTCCCTGTTTATTTGCAACTGCAATGCGCACTTGTCCGAGGACGGTACAGGCGCTCAGCCATTTGTCTGCAGCAAAGAAAATTGCGTCTCCGGTTTTTGCGCCAAGGTCGCTCACTAATTTCTTCGCGAGATCGTCACCGAGGAATTTTACAATCGGGGACTGGAGCTCGCCATCCTTGATCAGGATGTATGCAAGTCCTTTCGCACCATATGTTTTTGCAACTTCGGTAAATGCATCGATATCGCTGCGGGAAAAACTAGCACCATCTGGCACCACCAATGCCTTCACAACTCCTTTCTTTTCAATCGCGCCTGCGAAGACCGAGAAGCCACATCCAGTCACCGCTTCCGTGACATCCTGCAAATGCATCTTGTAGCGAAGGTCGGGTTTATCGGATCCGTAGGTATTCAAACTGTCGTGCCACTTGATGCGTGGGAATGGCGTCGTCAGCACTTTCTTGTCGCTGAATTTTTTTGTGAGTTCGATCATCAGCGGTTCGATGACACCGAACACGTCTTCTTGTTCCACAAAACTCATTTCCAAATCGAGCTGATAGAATTCACCGGGGTGACGATCGGCGCGTGGATCTTCGTCGCGGAAGCACGGAGCGATCTGGAAATATCGATCGAGTCCTGCGACCATGAGTAACTGCTTGAACTGTTGTGGTGCCTGCGGCAATGCGTAGAACGTGCCGGGGTGAATGCGGCTGGGGACGAGGTAATCGCGTGCGCCCTCGGGCGAAGAGTTTGCGAGAATCGGTGTTTGCACTTCGGTGAACTGAAGTCCGTGCATGTACTGACGGACATGCGTAATCAATTGGTCACGCTTCATCATCATCTCTTGCAGTTTCGGACGACGCAGATCGAGGAAGCGGTACTTGAGCCGCAGCTCTTCATTCACATCTTTTTCCTGATCGATCTCAAAAGGAGGCGTTTTGGATTCCGCAAGAATGGTGATTTCCTTGGCGCTCACTTCGATCTCGCCGGTCGGATTTTCTTTTCGCTCAGCTCCTTCCAAACGCTTGCGCACCGTTCCGTGAATTTCGAGCACCCACTCGCTGCGCACCTTTTCCGCCATCGCAAAAATATCTTTCTGTTCGGGGTTGATGACGATCTGCGTGATGCCGTAATGGTCGCGGACATCCAAGAAGATCAGTCCTCCATGATCGCGGCGACGATGCACCCATCCGCAGATGATGACGGAGGCGTCGAGGTCTTTCGTTGTTAATTGGCCGCATGTGTGGGTTCGGAGCATGGCGCTATTGTAGGGCTCAGGTTTGCGAAAAGCGAGTCACTTTGACATCTTACCATGGCATAGAAGATCTCTATTAATTAGTGCCGTCGTTATTCATTGGATGAGTCCATGTTCTTACAGGGTTTCCATGCAGAGATGCGTTTAATCTTTCTCTTGCCTCATCAGTCACTGGTTTGCCAGCATCCAATTTTTCTCTTGTTTCTCTCAAATCAATTTTTCTCCACATCTCCCGTTCCGATTGACCTTCTGATGTTCCAGACATGCCCCGATCCTACCCCCACCCCTGCGCAACGCAAGACTCACTTTTTCCTCTTCTCAAACAACTTCCCCAATTCCTCCTTAAATTCATCCACATCCTTAAATTCGCGGTGGACGGAGGCGAAGCGGATGTAGGCGACTTGGTCGATTTTTTTGAGTTCGCGCATGACGTCGTTACCGATGTCACTCGATGTTACTTCTTGGCTGCTCCCTCCCCATTTTTCCTCGAGCGTACCGAGGAGTTTATCCACGTGTTCCTGTGTGACGGGGCGCTTACTACACGCAAGCCAAATGCCACGCTCGATCTTTGCTCGGGAGTACGGTTCGCGCGTGCCATCGCGTTTCACGACGATGAATGAACTCAATTCCTGTCTCTCAAACGTTGTGAAGCGGTGTTCGCACTTTGGGCATTCACGGCGCCTGCGCACAGACTTTCCTTCATCGCTGAGACGCGAGTCGATGACAGCGGTATCCGGAGATTTGCAGCGAGGGCAGAACACGAGGAAAGACTAGCGGATTTTCTTTCTTTCTTCTATTTTTCACATATCACCCCTCAATAGATGGCTTTTCATCAATGAGGATTGTAGGGTCAAAAACTATTTGGTCAGGATTATAAGTTTCTCCTGACAATTTGTTTCGGGTTCTTTTTTGCTCGACCCATTCAGGTACTCCTGTTGGATCTGGAAAAGAGGGGATAGCGGTAAGCATCGAGCCTCTTTCTGTGCAAAGGCCGTAGGACATAGTCAATTCTTCCAATCGACTGTAAACATCATTCCGATGTTGATCACGAATTGTTGTTGCAAGATCTAAATCTTCGATGATCGGATCTCTTACGATTATTTCAGTTGGTGCGCCTCCGCTGAACTTTGAAGTGCACCACTTGGGGTGAGGTATTACCCTCACTCCCTATGGCATATCAGCAACTCTCAGAGGCAGAACAGTTACAGCTCAGTATTCTTCTCAAGAAGAACTTCTCCTTGCGAGACATTGCCGAAGCAAT
>CALREJ010000054.1 GCA_943355155.1 Candidatus Peribacteria bacterium | reverse complement strand
CTGAAGGAATGTCGAAACAGCAGGGCGCCCGCCCGATCCGAACGACAGATCGTTCGGGCGGGGGCGGAGCGGGAGTTGGCCGACGGTGACCTTTCTTTGTAACTTTCTTTCTGTAGTTGAGAAAGAAAGTTAGACGGGAGGAATGTTTTTGTTACCCCCTCTCCTTAAGCCCCGACCTCGGGGAGAGGGAAGATATGGAAGTGTCGTGGATTCGTGGCTCGGTTTTTTATTTGTTTAGTGGAACCGAGCACCTCACCATGACACGTTTTTCCTTGTTTTCTTTGTAATCCTTGTCTTCCTCGTAATCCTTTTGCCCCATCCTTCCTTTAATCCCCAAAATCTGATAATCTCCCTCTCGGCTTCCCCCCGTTTCCTATGCGCCTCGTGCAGGTGGCAAAAATATTGGGTATGACAGGACAGCAGCTGAGACACGAGCTCACGGCTGTGGATTTTGGGGTGAAGGCGACGGATAGAGAAGTGCCGGACAATCTCGCGATTGGGGTGATTCGTTATGTGGCGCGGAAGCATAATATCAAGATTGATTTTGATGCGATTTTGGGAATGCCGGGCGGCGATGAAGGCAAAGAAAACGAGGAAGACAAGGATGAAAAAGACAGCGAGCAAACATCAACGACGACAGCTTCTCCTGCTGCCGGTGCAGCGTCACAGACAGCGACTTCAAAGAAACCCGATCAATTGCATGTGCTTCGAAAACTGACACTCGAAGACGTGCCGAAGGCTGCTATCCAGAAAGAACAGCAGGATTTAAAGGCGAGTAAAGAGGAGCGCGAAGAACGTGAGCGTGAAGAGCGTGAGGCGCTGCTCCTTGCCCGCAAAAAACAGTCCGATGTGCAGCAGCAGATTAAGCAGAAAACGGGCCCCGTGCAGATCCCTGGGAACATCACCGTGAAGGAATTTGCGGAGAAGGCGGGGGTACAAGTGCCGAAAATTATTCAGGCGCTGATGAAAAATGGGGTGATGGCAACGATCACGCAATCGATTGATTATGATACCGCTGCGATTATTGCTGGTGAGCTGGGAGTAGAAGTGGAACGTGAACAGAGCACGGCCAAAGTCGAAGATCTGCTCAGCAAAAATTTGAAAGAATTACTGAAGGATGATGATGAAAATCTCGAACCGCGCCCGCCGATTGTGGTGGTGATGGGTCACGTCGACCATGGAAAGACATCGATCCTCGATGCGATCCGCAAGACCGATGTGGTTTCCCGCGAAAGCGGCGGCATCACACAGCACATTGGTGCGTATCAAGTTATCCATGATAAAAAACCGATCACGTTCCTCGACACTCCCGGCCATCAGGCCTTTACAGCCATGCGCGCGCGCGGAGCGCAGGTCACAGACATTGCGATTCTCGTGGTGTCTGCGGAGGAAGGCGTGAAGGAAACCACTGTCGAAGCGATCAATCATGCCAAAGAAGCGGGCGTTCCGATCATCGTCGCTATCAACAAAATGGATCGACCGAACGCGGATCCCGAACGTGTGAAAGGAGAACTCGCGGGCTACGGATTGCAGCCTGAAGAATGGGGCGGGACGGTTCCATTTGTCCTTGTGTCTGCGGTCACAAAACTCGGCATCGATACGTTGCTCGACACTGTCGTCCTTGTCTCAGAAATCGCAGAATTTAAAGCAAACCCAAAACGCCCCGCAATCGCGACAGTGATCGAAAGTCACTTAGATCCTTCGCTCGGTTCCCTCGCATCCGTAATTGTGAATGCCGGAACACTCCGCGTCGGAGACGTATTTATCTGTGGAAGAGGAGTTGGGAAAGTGCGTTCGATGATGGATGCGCACGGTGCGCGACTGGAAGATGTTCCACCATCGGGTGCTGTGCGACTTTCAGGATTTGACGATGTCCCATCGGTCGGTGATATCCTTCAGGTTGTTTCTTCCGAACGTGAAGCACGCGATCTTCTCAAACAACTCATCGATCAATCCGGCGCACTCCAAAGGCGCGCAGTCGGGGATTTGGTGACGATGCTCCACGAAGGAAAATTGCAGCAATTGAAGATCGTCCTCAAAGCCGATGCGCAGGGTTCACTCGAGGCGCTCGAAGCCGCACTCACGAAGCAAGGAACAGACAAAGTGACAGTGAAGGTGATTCACGGCGCAATCGGGGCTGTGACTGAGAGTGACGTGATGATGGCTTCTGCCAGCACCGCAATCATTATGTCTTTCCGCGCAGCCGTTCCTGCAACAGTGATGCGTACCGCAGAACGTGAAGGAGTCAAAATCCGCCAGTACGATGTGATCTATACCTTGCTCGACGAGGTGACAGGACTCCTCGAAGGACTTCTGATCCCCGAAGAACAGGAAAAAATCCTTGGGCACTTGGAAGTGAAGGGCGTGTTCCTCACCAAAAAGAGCGAACAGATTATCGGCGGTCGTGTGACCGATGGCGTCGTGAAGCGCGTACAATTCCGCATAGTGCGCGGCGAGCAACTTGTCGGTACGGGCAGGATCCTTTCCCTCAAGCGTGTCGATAATGATATCAAAGAAGCCAAAGCCGACAGCGAATGCGGGATGAAAGTGGATGTGTCGCTTCCTGTGATGGAAGGCGATATCCTCGAAGTCTTTGTCCGGGAGTTTAAAAAGAAAGAGGAGTAATCATGCGATGGGAGCCGTGTTCATGGATTCAGCTTCTTCTAGAATTTTTACGTCATTATCATATTTACTGCAGCCTTCGCGGATATATGCGAGGCCGACTTCGCGAACGTCCGGGTCTTTGATCGCGCCAAGACGATAGAAAGAATCAAATGCTTTTGGATTTTTCGTCAGATTTTCAAAATTTTTGTGTTGTATTTCGTACTGGCTACCTCCGAACATCAGATCCGCAAGTTCCATTCGTTCCTCTTCTGAGGCAGTGCCATTTTTGATTTTCCCTGCAAGCACTTCAATTGTCGGATTCGACGCATCGTGTAGGTTCATTGCAGCCATTTCCCATGGCTTTCCCTCCATATTATTTGCTTTGGCCATATTTCTAAAAGATGGATTATTGAATTCGGTATTCATTTCCGAGAGTGCGCTTTCGTGCTGAGAGCTGAAAATCATTTTCCGGATATCCGGAACAGCAAGTGCGGAAAGTCCTACAAATAGAAGCGGTCCTGCAGATTTTTTGCGGGATGCGATCGCTCCTACTCCTACAAAGAGTGCTGCCGTTCCTACCAAAAGAATTCCGAGTATCTTTCCCATTTTTCCAAGTGATTCTGCTGTCCGCCTGTTATTCCTGCCATCAAGGAGTGCGTAGCCATTCATACGTCCACTGTCCTGTGCAGCATAGGTTTCCATTTTTTGAAGCATTCTTTCGAGGACTTCCTGTTTTTTCACAAGATCTGTCATCAGCATTTCCTTTTCTTGCTCTGAAAGTTTCTTATTCGTTCCGGTTGCTTCCTGCTGAGCTCTATTAATACCGATAAATTCTTTCACGTGGTTGATGTCGTTTCGTAATCTGTTTGTCATATGATAATCGGGCTGAGACTCGGCCTGTTTGATCGTGACCATTTCCTTTACAAGATACGGAGTGTTGCTGTTTTCCCCCATGCGTGGAATAGGTGCAATCAGATTTTTCATCATGTCCTGCAGTTCTGCCGTGGTGTGATCCTGTGATCCAAATGCCTGTGTCACGTCGTTCCAGAGCGTGCCACCGGGGCCTACTTCCGGCACAAACGACAATCGTGCCTGTTCGAGCTTTGCCAAAAACGCATCCTGATTCACTCCCACTGCCTCTGCCCATTTTTCAGGAGTGGTGAGGTTCTCTGCAGCGTTCTCAAGGATGGGATGATTCACCGCATCTGCATGATCACCGAGCTCTCCTGCAGTTCTCAGCGTTAGTGCCTCCCGCGGTTTTTGCGATGGTCTGTTCTCTGCCGATTCTTGCTTGGGAGGAGTCATAGAAATTATGGCTGTTTCGCAGTTTTAATATCATCTGCAGCTTTTTTCAGTTTATCGAATCCTGCTGATCCCGGTGCCAGGCCTCTATTCTTGATTTGATCGAGGAGAGAACTCAGATCTCCATTCAAGTTGCCTGAGGTGAGATCAACGCTGTGGTCAGTTTTGATTCTGCGTAATACTGCCTCCTGCTGCGTGGTTGTACCAGCAGCCTTGTCAGCCTGTACGGCAGCGAGCAAGTGCTGCAGATCCGTATGGAGTTTATCAACGTCCGCTGAATTTCCGGCAAGTCTTTGTGCTGCAGATGCATTTTGTATTCCGCGTCGCGATTCTGCATCGTTTTCCGCAAAGCCTCGGAGTCCTTTGCTGCCGCTGATTCCTGCTTCAACCGAACGTGGATTATATTTTTTCAGTGCAGCGAGAGGTGTCATATTGAGCCCCGGAATAATAGGAGCTGCGAGAGGAGCCTTGAGCGCCAGTGAGCCAAGTGATTTACCAAAGCCTTTGATTGCTTGTGTTCCGGTAGCCATAATGCCGCCCTTCTCGAGGACCGCAAACACACCCATCCAGATCACTCCAAGCGTAATACACAGCCAGAGCAGATCCCAAAAGTTATTGATAGGTGAGAGCAGTTGAATATTGAGACCGTTCACACGCGGTGTCAGCTGAGCTCCCGCATTTACTAGGACAAAACCAACCGACAGCGGCACTGCAACCATCGCCGGCAGGAATGCTGCTTTGAGAAAGCTTTCCCATAATTTTTTCGGATATTCGGAAATAGTTCCATTGTCCGTGACCCAACTGACAAAGATAAAGGGCATAAATGCAATCGTAACCCAGAGGACTGGAATGCGTATCACGAATGCGACGAGCATTGCGAGCAGTGGGAAGAAGAGTGCAATATGGATCACTAGAATCAGCATTTCCCGTATCAGGAACATCACCATGTCGGATACTTTATTCGGATCAATCGGCGGGGGAACCGTTGCCAACTCCGAAAGACGCGCATGATTCACAATAAGCCCGTTCAGAATGGCAGAAAAACCGGAGACCGTATTTTGATCAAGTGGTACGCGTTGCGTGCAAATCGTCGTTCCGTTGCATGTCCAGCCATTTGCTTTGAGCTTGATCCTGTCTTGATCGGACACAAATACGGCAACGTCAACGACCGCAGTGCAGGGGCACATATAGACAGCTGGTCTGTTATTGGCAGGATTACTTGGGTCGACAACGCCAGCAGTAATTGTTTTACATGCAGCAATTTCCTTTACACCGGTTCGATAGGCACACTGCTGTTGTGTGGCACTGGTGATAAGAGAGGGGATTCCGTACACAGTAGCCGCTGCTACATTGGCAACGTCCATGATGACACGCGGGAAAAACCACGAGAAGTTCACAAGGATCACTGCCAGCACGAATTTTTTGGCATGCTTTGTGACAAACTCCTTATCTGCCATGATAATCGTGTAAATCGCTGTTCCCACAAGTGCCAGAGCAAACCCGATATTCATCAAATCGCGGGAGAGTTGCCAAAT
>CALREJ010000053.1 GCA_943355155.1 Candidatus Peribacteria bacterium | reverse complement strand
ACTACGATGAGGTCACGCACGACGTGAAGGATACGATTGCGAAGATGCTCGTCTTGAACACCTACGTCGCAAAGAGGAAAGTGGCTTCCATCAAACTCAAACCTCCCTTCGACGAGATAATTTTACACCCTCTTGTCCAGAATGGTGGGCGAGGATGGATTTGAACCATCGACCGCAGGTTTATAAGTCCTGAGCTCTAACCAACTGAGCTACTCGCCCAAAGAACTGTAATCAGACTACAGGATGGCTTTGAGTTGGTGAATAAAATCTCAGATTTGATTTTTTGTACGAAAAGGGGCCCCGAAGGGCCCCCTTGTCTTACTTCGCACAATCAGCGCATTTGCCACATTCTGTACAGACCTGACCTTTCATCTGGCATCCGCCGCAGGTGCCATCTTTCATAGCCGCATTACAAGCGACACAGTTTGTATCTTCCATAGAAAAAAAAGGAAGGAAGTAAAATTTTTACCGACACTATGACGCGGAGTAGATGGTAGACTTACCAATACATTCTGCTCTGTAAGAATGAACGAAGTTTCACGTCTTGATCTGTGTACTTCCCCACTTCACCTATGCGACGATTTATTCTTCTTTCTTCCACTTTACTTGTCCTTGCGGCGTGTAGTTCTGCTGACGACGGCGGAATAACAACTACTAGCTCTTCAAGCACTGCCGCTACTTCATCTATCGTTTCGAGCAGTACTTCTTCAATTTCAACAGACATCGAAATCACCGAGCCACATGCAAATGCATTGGTCACAAGTCCTTTGATTGTAAAAGGGCAGGCTCGCGGAACGTGGTATTTTGAGGCCTCCTTCCCCGTCAAGCTTTTAGATGGCAATGAGACGGAGATCACAGTAGTTCCGGCACAGGCTTTATCTGACTGGATGACACCGGATTTTGTACCATTTTCCGTAGCTTTGAACTTTTCGAAGCCTGCGACGCAAAACGGCACGCTTGTATTACAGAAAGACAATCCTTCGGGTGAACCAGCTCATGATGCGAGTGTGAGGATTCCGGTGCGATTTTGGTAAAAACAGCTTTCCTGTAGACTTTGGCAATGAATCTGCTGCTCAGCCACTTGCCCGATTTGCAGACCGTGGGAAATGCAGGGTATGTGATTGTCTTTATTGCAGCGTTTTTAGAGGCGTTTGTGTTTACCGGTATGTTTACTCCTGGAACGATTGTGGTGATTCTTGCCGGTGGACTTGCGGCGCATGGGTATTATTCTTTTCCACTTGTCGTTCTCGCTTCTATACTTGCATCCATTCTTGGTGATGGAGTCAGCTACGAAATTGGGATACGCGGACAGAATCACCTAGAGCGCAGCCCATTTCTTAAAAAGCATATCGATCGTGCGAGACCGTTTTTTCAGAAGCATCAGAAGAAAAGTATCATACTTGGTAGGTTTATTGGACCCACTCGTCCCGTCATTCCCTTTTTAGCCGGCGTTGCAGATATGCAAAGACTCCCGTTCTATTTGATCATGTGCGTGAGTGGCGCACTGTGGTCTTTTCTCTATGCAGGTGCTGGGTACGTATTTGGTACCGCATGGAAAATTGCGTTGATTTGGTCTTCGAGAGTGTTCTTGTTTATCATTGTTGTTGTTCTGCTTTTTTTGGCATTTGCGTGGTTATGGAGATGGATTCTTGTGAAAGGGAAACCATATCTTGATTTTGCTCTTCGAAAGTCAGAAAAACTCCGAATTTCTTTTGTGAATATTCCTTTTATAAAAAATTGGATTCATCGTCATTCCAAGATCTCATCCTTTATAGCGCAGCGTTTTCATACACATCATTTTTCGGGACTGCCCCTGACATGGTTTATGATTTCTATTGTTGCAAGTGCAGGAATATTTTTAGCGATTGTTGATGAGTATGTGACGGGCGATCCTCTCACACAGCTCGATGTGCGCCTCGTCCATTTATTGTACATTTTTCGTTCGGATATTTTACTGACGTTCTTTCGCGGCGTTACATTGCTGGGGGACTGGAGATTGATTCTCGTATGCGCAGCGGCAGCCACCCTTATTCTGCTCTATCGTCGTCACAAAACATTTGCAGTGGGATTGTGGACCACCATTGCGGCGAGTGGACTTTTTATCACAGGCGCAAAATTATTGTTTCATCGCCCCAGGCCATTAGGACTTATTCCGGCGATGATCGAAGAAAGCTATTCTTTTCCAAGCGGTCACGCGACACTTGCTGCGGCGTTTTATGGATTTCTTGCTTATTTATACGTGCGAGAATCCAGTGAATGGAAGAAGAAAGTGTCTGCAGTTTTTTTGGCTGTCATCATAGTTGTAGGTATTGATTTCAGTCGTTTGTATTTGGGTGTCCATTATCTTTCCGATGTTCTTGCAGGCAATTTTGTCGGTCTCACAACTCTTTTGCTTTCGATCAGTGTGTGTGAGTGGCTTCTTTGGAAGTGGCGTGAAATGCCTTTGAAAAGTTCGTGCAAGCATCCCGCTGAAATTGTGACAGTCGTTGTCCTCTGCCAGTGCATTATTGTTGCGGCGGTGCTGGCTCTCCGGCCTTCACACTGGAGCATTGCACTTCCCCAAATGAAGCAAGTACTTGTCTCGGAAAAAGATCTGCTCGTAATGATCAAAGAAAATCGTTTCCCAAAAATCTCCGAAACACTTCTGGGTCGCACGCAGGTTCCGATTTCCTTCATCATTGTCGGAAAAAATGAGTGCATTGAAAAATCCTTGATTGCATCGCGATGGACAAAGGCGAATGAACCATCACCTGCTAACATTTTCTCTGTGCTTGAGTCAACAATCACTCGCAAGGATGCAACTGCACCCATTGTCAGTCCGTTTTTTTACAATACGCTTCCGACTGATCTGAGTTTTGAAAAACTTGCGGCGAATAAGACGGGTCGCTTTAAGCATCACGTTCGTTTGTGGGAAGTGCCTTTTAAAACAGATCAGGGATCCGTCTTTGTCGCAACGACAACGCTGGATCATCGCGTGAGGTTTGGGGTCACACAGCGAGTCAATCCGGATATTGATGCGGAGCGCGATTTGCTTCTTGCTGAATTTAAGAAAAATAATTCTCTACTCAGTCATCGTTTATTTCAGTTCATTCAGCCGGTTCCAAAAAATTTAGTTGACGATGTGGAGTATTTTACCAATGGTCGCGCGGTGTTTGCGGTGATGACGGGGTGTCAGTAATTTCTTAAAACGATCTCAAGCGTCCTTTTTAGGCTATTTAGACGATTGACGCACTATCATAAAATAGTATTATACTATAAATGTCTACAACAGTCTTCATCCCCGATATTCATGGCGATGTAGATGCATTAAAAAGATCATTGGATAAGTCTGATATCGTTGATTGTTTGGGTGATGATGTGGTTTCAGCAAAGGAAGATGCTGACATTGTGATTTTGGGAGACATTTGGGATAGAGGAGATTCTAATAAAAAAGTTATTGATCTTTTAATGCAACTTCGCACAATCTTTAAAATCACATTTATCGCTGGAAACCATGATGCTGTCATGCTCGATGCACTTATTGGGTCAAAGGATCCAAGATCAATTTGTCAGTGGTTACTCAATGGTGGGTACTCAGTACTAGCTGAAATGTCAGAGACTCACAATTTTCCAAAATTACAAAAATCAAATTACGATTTCCCTATTTCGTTAGAGCATTTAGAAATAGACAAACAATTATCAAAAACTAGTTTATGGGTTCAGCGTATTTCAGATACACATTATGATAATATCGATTTCAGGGAAGCACTTAACCGAGCACCTGAAATTTTGTGCTCCAAAGCAAACTTAGAAATATTTCGTCGTATGCAACTTGTTCATCGATGTTGCCACGGCGTGCTAGCAGTGCATTCTATGATTACGCCAGAGTGCGCAAATAACCTTGATGCATATGAAAAATACACTTTAGGTACTGCAATTGATGATCGAAGGATTTCTGAAGTTTCAGATTGGGATATCCTTTCTAAACGGACAGGAGCAGGAGAAGACTTTATCACTGAAGCTACTGCAAAAATACTACTTCATGCCTCACACCCAGTTGTTGTTCATGGGCACAATATTATTCAATCAGGAATTCCGGTCGTTCAAGATTGCCACGGTGTTCTGGAAATCAATTTAGACGTCGGTATTTCTCATTACTTCCATCATGGAAATTTTGCTTATATTAAAATCAACAAAATGGGAGAAATAACTGTTGGGAGCAAAAAAGGTGGTATTCAAAAAGTTGGTTATATCCGAAACGGCTCGTTTCATCCGGCAGCTGCATAATCTTTTACCTTGTTTGCATTGAGCTGACGAAAGATTTGGCCTCAGCTTTCGATGAAATTTTTCCTTCAATCTGCGCTTTGTGAAGCTGTTCCAGTATGCGACCGACTTCTTCTCCCGGTTTCAAATTCAGCATCGTCATGATTTCATCTCCTGTGAGAAGCGGCTTTGCAGGGCGCGGATGGCTGTCGAGGAAGTGGTGATAGTCTTCGAGGATGCGATTGTAGAGATCAAATCCTGATGGCGTCGTTCCCATGATGTCTAAGTAGAAAAGTTGGATCAGCTCCGTAAACCACGGGTGATGGTACCAATAGGATTTTCTGTCATCGGGCATTTCAAAAAAGCTTCCCATCATCATGTGATGCGTGATCAACCATGCGATTTTATCAATTCTCTTCTTCGGCATCTGAAGTCGAGTCAGAGCTTTTGTCGCAATATCAGCAGACACGCTTGCGTGGTGATCGAAGTGAATGCGGTCGGTGATCGTGAACGTTTGCACCTTTCCGCTGTCGTGAAAAATAGTTGCGATGCGAATATCGATTTTGTCTTCTTCCCTGAATGCTGTTGTGCACTGCACTGTGTGATTCCACACATCTCCTTCGTGATGAAAATCAGCGGGTTGTGCGATGCCTTTGCATGCGCTCAACTCCGGAAGAAAATACTGCAGCATGCCAAGATCATGCATGTCTTCCAATGCGATGTTGGGGTGTGGACCCATGAGCATTTTTTCAAGCTCTTCGAGTTGCCTGCTTCCGGAAAGGGTTTCAATATGCTGCGCAAGTTCACGCAGAGCTGTATATGTGTCTGGGTGATATTGTCCGTCGAGCAGTGCCCGAAAACGCACTGCGCGCATAAGTCTTAGGGCATCGTGCTTGATCCGAGTTGCCGGCTCGCCGATGAACCGAATCAGTTTTTCATGCAGATCTTTTTCTCCTTCATACGGATCAAATAGTTCTTTACTGATCGGATTGAAATACAAAGCATTCACGGTGAAGTCGCGTCGAGCTGCATCCTTCTCTCGCGTACTGAATGCAATCGATTCCGGATGCCTGCCATCGGATACTTCATCGTCTTCGCGAAACGTCGTCACTTCAAATGTGTCGGTACTCATCGGAATCCTCACACTGCCGAGTGCCTTGGGCGTTTCCAATGCTTTCGGAAAATACACAGAAATTTCTTTTGGTGTTGCGGATGTGCCGATGTCGATGTCTTTCGGAACTTTTCCAAGGAGCATGTCGCGCACTCCCCCACCGACCCACCATGTATCATAACCCGCATCAGTCAGTTGCTCGACGATTTTGTAGGCA
>CALREJ010000052.1 GCA_943355155.1 Candidatus Peribacteria bacterium | reverse complement strand
GAGAAGTTCACAAGGATCACTGCCAGCACGAATTTTTTGGCATGCTTTGTGACAAACTCCTTATCTGCCATGATAATCGTGTAAATCGCTGTTCCCACAAGTGCCAGAGCAAACCCGATATTCATCAAATCGCGGGAGAGTTGCCAAATTCTATTCAGCATATCCATAAAACTCCCTTGTCCTGATGCATCTAGATCGAAAATAAATGCAGGATCAAGCACAAAGTTTAAAAAGACGAAGATGATCCAGATAAACACATTGATCATGGAAATGGCCTTCGAAACAAAGTCCGCAATGGTTCGTTCAATTCCGACAGGAAATGTAATTGCTCCACCAGCTCCTGCAGCACTTGCAACTGGAGTCTGAAGTATGCAAAAAACTCCCCCTATGACGAGGAAAAGGAAGAGGAAGCGGAGGATTTTTGTGTATGAAGACATTCCCATTATTGTAGCACTTTTTGGCTATTTTCTCAATGCTTTGTTCCTGTGATGTATGGTTAGCCAAACTATACTTAGACCACGGATCGGCCAGATATGTGAGTATAAATTGTATTCAATCAAATATTTGATTCAAGCTATTTTAGCTTATTTTTGCTTTATGAAAGCCATTATTTATGTATACAATAATTGTACATAAGATTGAGTAATTTTCTTGCACTATAGAAATCTTCCTGAATACTGTTTGTGTACATGTCTTCTGCTTCCGTTTTGAAGGCGCTCTTTAGCTCGCAGACGCGGGTGAAATTGCTTTCCACTTTCCTGCTCCATCCGGAGGAGGAGTATTTCATACGTGAACTGACACGTCTTTTAAACGAGCAAATTAACTCTATTCGCAGAGAGCTAGAGAACCTCCGCAGAGTAGGGCTCGTGAAAGCGAGGCATAAGAACAGGAAAAAGTACTATCGCATTGATCCGGATTTCTCTCTCTACGGAGATCTCCGTAATCTCTTTAGTAAAGCAGTACAAGGGGAGAGCCCGTTTGTGATGAGTCTCAAAAATATTCCTCATGTGAAACTTGTACTCTTAGCAGGAAATTTGTGTGGCACAGAGAGCAAAGTCGATCTCCTTCTTGTCGGGGAAGTGAAAAAAGAAGTTTTGGAGGCTTTGCTTGCCCAAGATCCAGCTTTGAAATACGTGAAATATTCAATCTTCTCCGAAGCAGATTTCCTCTATCGCCTTAGCCTGAAAGATCGCTTTGTTCTCGAAATTTTGAACGATCCGCGTCATTTGATCGTCTTAAACACATTGCAGAAACAAATTGAGGAGGCGCAGAGTTGAGGATTATGAATTAGGACTTAGGAGTTAGGAATCAGCTTTTAAATGGAATATTTTTCATTGCTTTATAAATTTGCCAGAAAGGGATGCATTCATTATTAAAGCTAAAAACCTAGCTCCTCGTTCCTAAATCCACCTTTACACCCCACAATTCCCTCTATACACTGCCCCCACTTTCATGACTTCTTTGCAGATCCAAGCACAGGCGAAGCAGTATATGCGCTCCGTTCCCGATATCCAGCCGGGATACACGGTTCGTGTGCATGAGAAGATCCAGGAAAGTGGCAAAGAGCGTGTACAGATTTTCGAAGGACTCGTGATTTCTGTTCATAAAGGTCATACGCCGGCAGATGCGTCTTTTACCGTTCGGAAGATTGTTTCCGGCATTGGAGTGGAAAAAGTGTTTGCCGTTCATTCTCCGGCTCTCGATCAAATTGAAGTGAAAAAAGTTGCGAAGACACGTCGCGCCAAGCTCTTCTTTATCCGCGGACGAACAGGAAAGGCCGCTCGTATGCTGGAACGCTTCACGACTGCCGGTGAGTTCGCAATTGCTGTCGCTCCTGCAAAGGCGGAAGACGTTGCACCGGACGAGATTTTGGAAGAAGTTGTTTCAGAAGAGCCCACGGTAGAGGAGGCAAAGAAAAATGACGAAGCAGCAGCGTAAGGATTCGCTATAGTAGCAGCAATGAATTGTATTCTTGTTGGTAATTTCGGCGTGTCGAATATGGGAGATGAAGCCCTCAATGATTATTTTCTGTCTACGTACAAGGATTGCGATTGGACGGTTATCTCTGCGAAGCCAAAAAAAGATGAACTTGCAAGGCTTCCCATAGGATTCCGGTCATTCTTTGGTATGAAATGGTGGGGGACGATTGTTGCGATCAAACGTTCTGATGCAGTTGTCTTTGGTGGGGGATCGCTGTTTACAGATACAGAATCACTTCTCGCATGTTTTTTGTGGGCACTTCACGCATGGACTGCTCGATTATTTGGCGTTCCGGTTGTCTTGGCATTTCAGGGCATTGGTCCTTTTCGGACAAGACTCGGTGAATCGATTACACGATCCGTCGTCTCTCATGCGACATTCGTTTCCGTTCGAGATGAAGAAAGTGCTCGAAGAATTGCTAATTGGAAGATGAACATAGATTGTATTCAAAGTGCTGATCCGATATTTATATGCATTTCAAATAGATATTTAAATAGTTCAAAAAATGTGATCACTTTTATTCCTCGCCAGAACTCATCTGATGCATTTTTACTAGCAGCAAAGGAGGCATGTGAGGCACATCCAAATGCTCCTGTTCGCATTCTCCTCCTTCAGCCTGATAGTAATGATGAAAAAAAATATGCACATGAACTTTTGAAGGCAATTGATCGACATGCACAGATTGTCTGTGTCAAAGATCTTGCAAAGCTCTGTGAAGAACTCAGGAATGCAGTGATTGTTGTTACAGAGAGATATCATGGCGCAATTCCGGCTTTGGTTCTCGGCGTCCCTGTGACTATTATTTCTCAATGTGCTGGCGATAAGCTTGATCAGTTAAAAGAGTATGCATCAGCAAAAAAGTCAGTCTCGGAACTACAGGAGAAAGCAAAATATGGAGAGAATGCACTCAAAAATACGCTCGATGATCTTGTGAAGAGATAAGACAGGACTTATTATGAGCACATGTCGACACTGCATCTTACTCAGAAAGAACGGCGTGTCTTTGAAAAGTTGGCGGACAGTCTTCGCGAGGGATGGACAGTGGAGAGCGAAACACTGACCTATGACGATACTCCTCCGAGACAGATGATGAGACTGTCGCTGGTGCGTTTACATGATCCAAAATTGCTTGCACTCCGCAAGCAAGCGGAGAAGTGTCGTTCAATCGAAGAAGCCGCGGTACTTATGGCTGGCATCGATCTGAAGGACGTGAATGACGATGATATTGCAGCATTGTTTTTTGGGCTTGGTCCTGCGGTAATTGATCAATTGATTGCAGAAGAGTTGCCACGTGTAAAAAATGATCAAGAACTCGAAGGAATCGCAGCGCTCAGCCAGATTCGTCACTCCATTTTATCAGCATTACTTTCCGCCGCATAAATGTCCGCATCGACCGCTGAGACACCGGCAATAAGAGGAGGGCAGGAGCGACCGTTACTCTTTGTTGCGACGCCGAAGCGTGTTTCTGAATTACTAAAAATAAAAGAAGAGGATGTGAAAACTCAAATGGCAAGTGTGAATGGTCGCGAATCACTTTTGACAGAACTGATGAAACGCCAAGATGAGATTCCACTTGATCACGCGGATGTTCGCACAGCACTGAAAGGACAGCTTGATGTTGCGGCTGAGATGCTTCACGCCGAGCAGCGATACTTTGCCGATATTCAGTCCCCCGAAAAAAAGGGACTCCTGCGTCGTGCATGGGAAACGATCAAAGGTTTTCCGCGAAACCATCCGTATGTGACAGCGCTTCTTGCAGCTTTCCTTCTTGCTGCCGGAGCTGGGTATTTGGGATATCTTGATTTTGCGGCTCTTTGGGCTCGTCTTCGGGGACTCAGCTTATTCGGTGGTGCGGGCGGTGCTGCTACGGAAGGCGTAGTGGAGACTGTGGAAGGTACCGAAGCCGCTACGGAAGCGGTCGAACAAGTCATTGATTTGGCACTCGATCCGGAATCTGTTGTTGTGAAAACAATTGGAAGAAGCATCGAATACGGCGGCAAAGTTTTTTCAAAGGAAAATATCGATGAGCTCGTTCAGATACTTCCGGATCTTGAGAAAAATCAATTAATTCGGGTGGCGCGCGACCCGTCCTCCAGAGCTTCTATTGAGAATATTCTCAGCGAAGCTCTTATGAAAAAATATGGGACGCAGGATGTGATTTTATGGGATGAGATCTCAAACATCATGCCCTAGGAGTTATTCGCTTTCTGCAGCGAAGAAGATCTGTATACTACGTATCTATGGAGATACGAAATTTTTGTATTATCGCGCATATTGATCATGGAAAATCGACGCTTTCTGATCGCATGATCGAACTCACGGGAACGCTTCAAAAACGTGAGATGAAAGAGCAGACGCTCGATATGATGGACTTGGAGCGAGAGCGGGGGATTACGATCAAACTGACTCCCGTGCGGATGGAATTTCGCGGCGTGCAATTTAACCTGATTGATACCCCTGGGCATACGGATTTTCGCTACGAGGTGAGCCGATCCTTGGCTGCATGTGAAGGGGCGATCCTCCTCGTTGATGCGTCGCAGGGGATTCAGGCACAGACACTTGCGGTGCTGATGATGGCCATGGAGCATAATTTGAAGATCATTCCGGTGCTCAATAAAATCGATCTTCCCGCGGCAGACCCCGAGCGCGTCAGCGAAGAAGTGGTGAAACTTCTCGGATGTCCCAAGGAGGACATTCTGAAAATTTCTGCAAAAGAGGGAACAGGTGTGATTGAAGTGTTGCAGGAGGTGATTGATCGGATACCGGCTCCGAATCTTCCGCATGCAATCAATACCAGAGCGCTGATTTTTGATGCGAACGTTGATCCGTATCGCGGAGTGGTTGCGTATGTGAGGGTTTTCGATGGCACATTGAAAGCAGGCATGCAGGCGCATTTTTTGCGAACAAAAAGTACCTTTCCGATTCAAGAAGTAGGATATTTTTCTCCAAAGTTCATTCCGGATTCTTCGCTTACAGAAGGGCAAATCGGGTATGTCGTCACCGGACTCAAAGACGTGAGGCAAGTGCGCGTGGGAGACACAATCGGGTCTGTGATGCAGCTCGAAGCATTACCCGGATATAAACAAGTGCAGCCGATGGTGTTTGCAGGTCTCTACCCGAGTGAGGCTGATCAATATCCGGATTTGCGTGAGGCCCTCGAAAAACTTTCTTTGAATGATGCGGCGTTAATGGTGGAACCTGAACAAAACTCCGCACTGGGAAATGGGTTTCGCTGTGGATGCCTTGGACTTCTGCATTTAGACATTATCCAAGAACGATTGGAGCGGGAACATGGATGCGATTTGATTGTTACTGCTCCCAGCGTGCGATACGAAGTAAAACTCAATGTTCGTCAGCCGGCATCGGTCGTGCGTGCGAGTTTGCTCAAGTTCGACGAACCCGACACAGCAAGCATCAGCAATCCTGCGGATTTTCCAGATCCTGCCTACATTGAAGAAGTGCGCGAGCCGTGGGTCGTTCTCGAGATCGTGTGTCGGAGCGAAGATGTGGGAACGGTGATGACGCTGGTGCAGGAAAGGCGAGGCGTGTATCACACGCTGGAATACTTGGATGCGAACAGGTGCTTGCTTCGTTTTGACGTTCCGCTTGCCGCAATCGTACTCGATTTCTTCGATAAACTGAAATCATCGACGGAAGGGTATGGCTCTATGAGCTATGAACCTTTGGGCTACAGAGCAGGGGATTTGGTCAAGCTGCAGAT
>CALREJ010000051.1 GCA_943355155.1 Candidatus Peribacteria bacterium | reverse complement strand
ACATCGCAAAGATTGAGCACTGGCTCAATCACACTCCGAGAAAATGTTTGAACTGGAATACTCCGTATGAGACAATGGTTGAAAATCATCTGTTTGTTTCTTCTACTTCACCGAACCCCAGTGGTGCACTTGAGGGGTAAACGCGGGGATTTTCATTGTAATTCAAATATAAATCAAAATACATATTTGTCAACTAAACGTGCGGTTTTTCTCGAGCATTTCCATCACCTTTTGTTCATTTGGTGTCCTCCACGGATGACACGTAACCAATTGTTTCGCGCCAAGAAAAATCCCAATGAGTATTCCCCACTTCACAATCTGCTCTTTTGTGTACTGCGAGCAAGTGGGGGAGTGGCGACAGTAGCCGTAGGCATGTAAGTGTTTCAGTGGGCCGTGATCGGGGGAGAGGGTGTGTTGATATACAGAAATGCAAAACACAATTGCATTGCGCGGGAGGTCGATCATGTGTCGTAAAAGATTGCGCATAGACAGTATTGTTAGTACTGTTCAGTGTACTCCTCCTCCCGCTTATGCTTTGGTCTTCCGTTGACATTATGCAAGGTCTCTACATCGCAGTTGCGGTGCTGTTGATCGTTGCGCTGTACCATCTACTTTTCATTGTCGTCGATCTTCGCAAGATCGTCCGTAGGTTTGAAGGGATCACCGAAGAACTCGAAAACGTTATCATGAAGCCACTTTCCATGACCGATAAGGCTTTGGAATGGGTGAACGGGATGATCGATAAGAAGATGAAGAAGGGGAAGTGAAATAATGTAAAATGTAGAATTTAAAATGTAAAATGAAGGAATATTTTTTGTGTCAGTCTGAGTTGGTCGAAGACTCGACACAAAAAATTTCTCTTAGGCGTGTCCATATTTCGTGGTTCGACAGGCTCACCATGACACGAGCTCAATGTGACACGTTTTTTTATTCACCAAAAACCCTTCCACATTTCATTTTCCATTCTACATTTTCAATTTTACATTTATTGTATCGTCTGTTTATCAATAAACACCCGTATAAAAAGCCTCTTCAGCACATCGATCGATGCATCGAAGAGTTCTGCGAGGATTGCATTTAGGTGGCGGATGCGCGAGTAGAAATCATTCAGTTTGTGTGCGGCACCAGGGCGATTCAGGCGGGCGATGCCGAGAGCTTGCTTGCGGAGTTTTTTCACTTCCATGCGAATGTGTTGTGCCAATTCTTTTTGCATCACTGCAGACGCAGGAAGATTTGCGATTGCGAGGTCGCGGGCGGATTGGCCGCTTTGCGTACTGCCTCCCGTTGTCGCAACTGCACCTCCGGAGCCACCTGTTGGTCCATCGTTTGCAGGACCGGAAGCACTGCTTTCGGACATTTTGCTGATGCCATCGAGAAATGCAGCAAATTCTACTTTGCTCGGTTGTACAACGACTGACGCAGGAGCGGACTCTATGCCCTTCGGACTGCTGCCAGTCTTCTCCAGTGAGGAATTGCTCATTACTTCCTATTATGCGCCTTTTTCCCTAAAATTTCAATCCAATTGACTGTATACTCCTTTTAAACCTCAATTACACTTGCCCTATGACTGACGCAAAAACCCTTTTCCACAGAATCATCGATCGGGAGATACCTTCGAAGGTCGAGTACGAAGATACCGATGTACTTGTCATACATGACATTCACCCAAAAGCCCCAACGCATCTTCTTTTTTTACCGAAGATTTTTGTGCCGTCGATCATCGAACTCACAGAAGAAACAAGACATCTTCCGGGGATGCTGATCCTGAAAGCGAGGAATTTTGCCGTCGAGAATGAAATTGAGGGATACAAGCTGATGTTCCATGTGGGGAAAGCGGGAGGGCAGGAAGTGTTCTATCTGCATCTGCATTTTATGGCGGAGAAGAAGTTACCGAAGAAATAAACCTCCTCTCCCCGAGGGAGAGGACCGAGGAGAGGGGTAACAAAAAATTCCTCTTCCGTTTTTATGAGTGGAAAATCTTTCTACCTCTCTCCCTAACCCTCTCCCCTGGGAGAGGGAATACTTCGAAGAACCTCCTCCGTCAATTCATTCGGATGTCCGATGACCATATCGGCTAGTGCCAAGTCTTCTGCACGTTCCAAGTGATCTTCCATCCGAAGTCCAATCGCGTACATGCCGGCGGCTTTGGCTGAAGTGAGGCCTTGGGTGGAATCCTCCAGGGCGACGCATTTCAGCGGATCAACGCCCAGTTCTTTTGCAGTTCTCAGATACACTGCAGGATGAGGTTTACTGTGTTCTACGTCGTCGGAATTACTGATCGCGGCGAAGCGATGACGAATGTTGTGCAGATCGAGTGCACTGTCTAGCCACATCGCGCGTGACGCGGTTGCGATGCCGATCGGAATATTCATAGCATCCAGTCGGTCAAACAGGTGCTGAATCCCGTCAATCATCTGCGCTTTCGATTGGTACAGGTCGAGCGCAAATTCATTCATCCGCTCCATGAATTCCTCTTTGGAATGCGCGATACCGTATTCCTTTTTCAGCATTTCAAACGCATCGTGTACGCTCATGCCCTTCGGGCGCTTGTTATCTTCTTCGTTCCACTCAGGGACGAATAATTGGTACATATCCATCGTACTTTTGTCCCAGTATTTCTGGCTATCCACGATCACGCCGTCGAAGTCGAAGATGAAGGCGTCTATGAGTATGAGGTATGAAGTAGAAGGTATGAAGTATAGAGATTCCCATACGTCATACCTAATACTTTATACTGCGCCTCAAGCGCTATACCCAGCAGCTTCCGCCTCCTCTGCCGTCTTAAACTCCACCCGATTCTCATCTTTGATTTTCTTTCCTGCAGCGGAGTCGGCTGCGTAGTATTTCTTGCCGTCTTTGGATGCGACAAAGCCTTCAACAGTTTTTGATTCCTTGTCGTCCTTGTCATCTTCGTCATCCTTTTTCCCGTCCTTCATTGCCTTCGCTTTTTTCTCACGCTCTTCCTGTTCTTTCTTCATCAGTTCCAATGTTTCCTTATCAATCGGCTTCAATGCTTTGATGGAAAGTCCGATGCGGCGCTCGTCAATGTCGATGTTAATGACCTGAGCCTCCACTTTCTGTCCGATCGTCAGCACTTCAGACGGATCCAACACTTTCTGATGCGCAAGCTCGGACAAGTGCACGAGTCCGTTGATGTCTTTTTCGAGACGAAGGAACGCGCCATAGTCGGCAAATCTCACGACACTTCCGGAGACCTTCTTTCCAACGGGGTAGCGTTCTGCAACCTCTTCCCATGGATCTTTTGTGAGTTGTTTGATGCTGAGAGAGAGCTTGTCTCCATCGACACCGATCACTTTCACGCGGACGCGGTCACCCATTTCTGCATATTCAGATGGGTTTTTGACGTGTCCCCAAGCGATTTCGGAGATGTGCACCAGTCCTTCGAGGCCATCGAAGGTGGCGAAGAGTCCAAACTTCACGATACCGCTCACGACACCGTCTTTCTCGTCGCCGATCTTCAGTCCTTCGAGAGCTTTCGAGCGCTCCTCGGACATCGCATCTCTTTCAGAGACGACGATTTTGCCTGCCTCTCTGTCCATCGTGACGATTTTTACCGTGAAGCTGTGGCCAATAAATTTCTGGAGGCGCGTGATGATTTCTGTACCGTCCGAATTATTGACGCGTGGGTAGTTTGCAGGAGCGAGTTGCGAGACGGGGAGGAATGCGCGGATGCCGTCGATGTTCGTGATGAGTCCTCCTTTGTTTGCTTCCTGCGCGACGAATTTCATCGTGCGGTCGTCTTCGATCATCTTGTGGAATTTGTCCCACGCTTTTCTCTGGCTCGCCATACGAAGGCTCATCACCACCAGTCCTTCGTCGTTTTCATCTTCTAAAACAAGGGAAGAGATCTGATCTCCCACTTTTAAATCTTTGAATGTATTGAAGGAATCTCTCAGTTCGCGGCCGGAAATGATACCCGTCGCAACGCCCTGCATATCAACGAGAAGCTTGTTCTTGCCACGGAAAACGACCACACCCTCAACAAGTTCACCGGGGCGCGGACGGAAAATCATCGGAGAATCCTTCATCAGTTCCTCCATCATCGTGTTCACTGGCTTATTTTTCATCGATCGTGATGCCATAAAAAATTGTGGTGCAAGAGGAAGAAATAGGGCTTTCAGCTGTCCTTGCACGGGCAACAGCGGAAGTTGCGATAGTGTGGCGATGGGAAGGGGATTTGTCAAATGGCAGTTTTCCCTCTCCCCGAGGGAGAGGGTTAGGGAGAGGGGTCAAAAAAACTGTGTCATGGTGAGCCGCGACGAATCCATGACACACTCCTTCCTCTCGTTCTTTCTTGTCAACGGCAACAAGAAAGAACCAAAGAAATGCTCCGCCGCCAATCCCATCGACCGCTGACCCCTCCACCCCCCGTGGCGGCAGCGCCATCCCTTTTTGAAAAGCGGCTTCCACCAACATTTAAAAAACATTCCTTCATTTTACATTTTCAAAGCGCCGTCGTCTCCAGTTTCAGCTGCGCGATATCCATCGGAAGTTTCTGGATCTGTGCGGTTTTTGGGTTGTATGTTTGATAGAGAAGTTCGATCAAATCGCGGGTGTTGAGTCTTTTCACATGGAGTCCGACATTCGAGAGTCCGGAGGAAATCAAGTCCATGCGCTCGGTAAGTTTGGACGACGCAGAGGTAAATTCGTGGCTGCGGGTGCTGGCTTTGGCACTGCTGTCGTCTGGGTGGATCCAGTCGAAGAATTGTTCGAACATTGTTTTATGGCGCACGCTGTGATCAACCGGCACAATCACGTAGAAACGTTTCTGCATGATGTCCGCCATCTCGATCAGCTTTTGCATGAAGTTTGCGTAGGCGAGTGTCTGATTTTTCAGGAGTTCATTTTCATGTTTATTCCCGATCTCACGGACTTGCTTCAGGTAGTCATCGATATTGGTTTTCGTCGAGCGAATCATGATCTGCAGAGGGAAGTCGAGCGTATTCACAAAACTTCCGTACCCGGCAATGATTCCCTGCTGCTCCGTTTCACTTTTTAAATTAAAATTCAGAGCTTCGATCGCGAGCACACCGCGCATGCCGCCGTTTTTGAGGACGATCGTGTTGTTGCGGATTTCCGCAACGGGCAGGTACCGCTGTGTCGAGGCACTAGTGCCGCTTTGGCGCGTCCGCACGGTGCTTTTTTGTTCTTTCTCAGGCATAAAAATTAGCGGGCAGGGGAGATATCACGGAAGAGTGAGACTGATCCGGAGGTCGGGACGACGCTATCCACTGAGTTTCCATTGAGGGGACTCACGGCGATGCGCGATGGGTCAACAGGTCGCTTCACCGGCTCACCGATTTTCTCTGTGAGCCCTTTTTCAAGGTCATCCTCCGGTTCATCCTGCATCAACTCCGGCATGTTGGGGACGTTCAGTTTAGTATCATTTTTTGACTGCTGATCGAGCACAGTGCTCAGCTCGTCAAACTTTTTTGCAGAGAGCTCACGTCCGATCGTCGGTGTCGGTGCGCGTCCTGTTTCTTCTTTTGCCGTGTGAAAGGTGCGGACATTGATTACAATCCCGCGTCGCGGAGTCCACGTGCGAGTCGTCGGTTTATTCATACGTTCTATAAACAGCATACAGAGCCGGAGCATGCTGAGATCATTGATTTTCACGAATGCAAAAATCAAAGAAAGTACGCCCGGAATCCATACCAGAATCTGAAGCGGAATTGCGACGATGCCGTAGGCTTTGCTAATCGATGCCCAGAGTGCGTAGCTGAAACCACCACCCAGTGCGACGATGATCACCTGTCTGAGCGTCAGAGGCCCGACAATGCGGTCCTCGATGTACACGTTCTGCGGAATTTTGATGGGTTCGATAGGCATGGAGAGGGGTTCAAGAAATCCTCTTAGTATAGCAGAAAATTGATATTTGACCTATAGGGCGTACATTTATAAAAAATTTGCCGCTCTGCGAGTGTTTGAACAGCTAAAAGCATGAAATTTGACTTATTAAAAATAAAATGCCATAATAACTTTATGACCGCTATCCCGCGTTTACCCCTCAAGTGCACCACTGGGGTTCGGTGAAGTAGAAGAAACAAACAGATGATTTTCAACCATTGTCTCATACGGAGTATTCCAGTTCAAACATTTTCTCGGAGTGTGATTGAGCCAGTGCTCAATCTTTGCGATGTC
>CALREJ010000050.1 GCA_943355155.1 Candidatus Peribacteria bacterium | reverse complement strand
TCATCCTGAGTGTTTTTGCCGCAGCAAAAATGTATCGAAGGACGAACGGGTGTGCTTCGAGACGCGTTCTGACGCTCCTCAGCATGACACGTTTTATTCCACCTTCTTCTTCCTCGTCTTCTTCACCGGTGCATCTTCGAGGCTTTCACTCCCAACCATCGGACTCATTTCACCGTCGTCTTCGAGCGTGCGGGAATTATTCACGACTTCACGGGCGGCTGCCTCTGCCAAGTGTTTTGGGAGGACAGCTTCGATCGAGGCCCACTGTGCTTCGCCGCTTTCGGGGAGCAATACAGTCACTTGGTCACCCACTTCTGCGCGGTAAAACGTCACCGATGCGAGGAGGACGCGGAGGGTTTTTCCTTCACTCAGTACTTTGTATTGGCCGTCTTCCTGAATGAGTACTCCTTTTGCGATACGGCGTTCAACCGGAGCGATTTGCTTATAGATAAATTTACCTTCATCAGTAATTGTCAGTTTCATGCCATCTCCTTCGACGAGCTTACTTTTACTCGCGTAGTTTGCAGGGACAGGATAACTCTGGCCGGTCGCATCGACCATGTTCTGGCCATCGAAGACTCCTTCAATGATGCGTCCTGAGGAAGCTCCCGGCGTCGCAACACGTGTGGCATGCGCAACGTGACGCTCACGCGTAGGGTCAGAGATCCCAGTGAGTTCTCGGAGCATCGCACTCGCGCTTTTCAAAGTCGCCTGCGCGCTCTCGAGCATTTCCTGAATCATCATGAGGGAATCGTCTGACATAGTGTAGAGAAGGGAAGATGACGTTGAGCGGAATGTGTGTGGGTGAACCCGCTTAGAATGTGGTGACTTGCAGTGAAGGGGTGAGCTCAGTGAGCTTTTCCTGCATTGCAGCGTAGGTGAGTAGGCCGTCTTGGGCTCCGATAACTCCTACAACACTCATCGCATTTATAGTACCCGTTCTGAGGGCATTTGGCAAGTCTTGGCCGTTCAAAATTGACCATGTAACACCCGTTCCAAATGCGTCTCCGGCACCCGCTGCATCGACCACTTCGCAGGGAACGACAGGGCAATGGAGCGTCACTTTCCCGTCTGTTGCGTAGGATCCGTTCGGTCCATCGGTGATGCAGACGATTATTGCGCCCGCTCGGGAAAGGGTATCGAGTGCTTCTTTGATACTTTGCCTGCCCGAGAGCTCCAGTGCTTCCTCTTTATTCACAAACAGGATCGCCGTGTGTTCGAGAAGTTTTTTGTTGTGTTCATCCGAAAGACCGGCTCCCGTTTGTCTGCCGCCGGGGTTCCACATCAACTGAATGTGTTGGTGACGTTCCAAAATATCGATCAAATCATCTTCAATCACACACGATTCGGCGTGGATGTGATTCAAATAAATTGCATCGACATTCGCAGCTGCGTCGCGATCAAACGTTGCATCTTGTAAGTGTCTTCCGGTGCCCGGGTGCGTGAGAATGACGCGCTCTCCCATGTGCGAAAGAAGCACCAATGAAAAACTTGTGGATTCCTCTTCGACGATCGTCGCGAGAGCGGTATCGACTCCTTCGTTTCTAAAATTTTCCATGAGGGCTGATCCCCATTGATCGTCTCCAATCACACCGCAAAAACTGGCTTGGCATCCGAGTCTTGCGAGTCCGACGGACGTATTACTCGCGCCACCGCCAACCGTTCCCACCACATCATCGACGCGGATTTTTTCTCCGAGTGGAAACGAAAACATTTTCTTTCCTTTATCTTCGGTGATCGAGGATTGGTCTGCTTTTACAAACACGTCGAATGTGGCTCCTCCGATGGAGAGGGTGCGGGGGGAGCCGGTTTTTGATTTTGATGGGGGAGTCATTTTGTTGCTTGTTGATTCGGGGTTGGCTCGTTGGCTGGTTTACCCTGAGTAAGATCGAAGGGTTGGCTAGTTGGCTCGATCGATTTTTTTTGATGATGCTACGAGTATGGCAGAAGCAAGCAACGAGACAACGAGGAACGAGCAACTTTATAGTCGGTACTGCCTCTGAATCGTCTGCAAAAATGCAGCAGCGTGGCGGTGCTTTCTTTGCTGCTTGTAGCCGTAGAATGCACCAAGGAGTCCGAGCACAATTGCCGCGATCCATGCGACGGTCGGTAGACCCGAACTTGGGGACGTTGGTGGCGGATTTTTGATTCCTCCTGCGTGCGATCCGATACCTGATGGAATGTCATCTCTGGGTCCGGGTTGGAATCCACTTCCGCTTGGCGCGCCTTGTCCCTTGGCAGCGAGGTCGCGGAGCTGGTCTCCGGTCACTGTCACCGCTGTGAGACGCATGTAATACGTGACTCCATTCAGAAGATCGCGCATCGTGTAGTCGCGGAGTGCGCCATTGAGTGTCCTCGTTTCCGTGAAGGTATCCGGCTCCACTCCGTACTCAAGAATAAAACTCGACAGAGGAAGTTTCGTTGAAAGGGAATCCCACTTGATCTGCAATGCGCCGTTTCCGGGAGTGACTTTTAACATCAGTCCCAGAGGTGCCGCCTGAATCACCTGACTTTTTGTTTTACTTTCGAGAGCGCCCTTGAGTGCTGTGACTGCAAAGAAATAGGTTTTTCCGGGCGTGAGACCCGCGACGGTTGCCTTTGTTGTGACGCGTCCGGTATCGAGTGTATAGAGGAAGTTCTGCATCGATTCGCCGACGTAAATGCGGTAGCCATCCACGGGATCAGAAAACGCATCCCACTGGAGAAGCACTGCGTTGACTCGGGGTTCACCTTTCACATTTAGCACGGGAGCAAGTCCCTGCGCTCCGACTGTGAAAGTCGTGCGTACATCAACGCTGTTTCCTGCCTTGTCTACCGTGGTGATGGCCGGTTGATATGACCCTGCAGCAGGAGCTGTGAAAAATCCCTGATAGGATCCCGAAGCAGCTGAGTTTTCCAGAAGAGGAATCGCAGCACTCGTTTCATCGATCTTCATCGTGACCGTCGCAAGTCCTGCATCACTTTTGACGACGACCAGTACTTTTTCATTTGATTCCGGCTGCACGGGTGCGAAGGTGATACTTGTGACGGTTGGGGGAGTGAGGTCGAGAATCAGGTGGATCGGTCCCGAGTCATTGCGTCCGGCATCATCGCGCACGCGAATGGTGAAATCGCGTTGCGTGGCACTGAGTGTCACAGGAATCGAAAACTTTCCGTCTGCATCAGTCGTGCCGTTTGCATCGGCTGCGCCGCCCATGACGATCAAATTTGCGTATTTAGGTCCTGTGCCTGCAATGACAATATTCAGTGTGCTCACGTAGTCACCGTCTTTATAGGATGTAACCGTGATGCCGCTTGGCGCCGCGCCTTGCAGACTGCCGCCGACTTTGATCGTTGCTTCACCTGTGATTCCTGCGTCGCTCGTGTCCTTCACGCGGAAAATTTGATCACCGGGTGTGTTGAACTTGAGTACGAGCGGGAACGATTTTTGTCCGAGGTCGCGGCTTTTAAATGTGTAGGTGCCGAAGTTCGGGAGCGTCGCGTTTGCATCTGTTGATTCAAATGTCACCGTGCCCGCGTAGTCCTCCACAATATTTCCGCTTTTATCGATCGCGCGGATCGTGATTTTCGGTGCCTCTTCTCCGAGTGGCAATGTCAGTGGCGCGATGATTTCGAAACTATCGATCAGATCAAACGATTGCGTACTCACTTGGCCATAGAAACGTCTGCCGGATTCCCTGTCGGTGCTTCCCATGCTCACCAATCGATCGCCACCCATCGCAGCGGTATTTCCTGTCCGAATGTCTGCGGATGACATCAATGTGTTTCCACTGAGCAGATCCACCGCGCGCACGGTGCTTGTTCCTGCAGAGAAACTTCGCAGTGAAAAATGTTGCACGCCGTCTGCACCGGTTTCCGGTGTGACAGCGGTGATCTCGTCATCTTGATTACTGGAGACAAGAGTCACAGGCCTGCCCGCGAGTACGTTTCCATACGCATCGCGGAGTGTCACCGTAATCTCCGCTGCGTCTTTTCCATTTGCTGCAATGTGCGGAGTCCATGCCTGAATATCGGATATCGCGCTGTCCATCGTACCGGGGAGCACCGCAACGGTGATTTCACCTGCGACCATTTTTCCGTTTGCTTCGAGACCGAGTGTGTACGTTCCTGCGACTCGTGTGTATTTGCCGCTGACGTTCAGTGCCTGTGCATTTCCGGACACCGGAATCTTCGCATGTTTTCCGTCCGGACTTGTGATGGAAAGCACAGCATCAGCAGGTGCACTCTGCACCATCACCGTCATTCCCAGTCCCGCAATCGAATCATTCGCAGAAATATTTCCTACGGCCTCCGCAGAAAGGGGAAGGAGCAGAGCCAGTGCCGTGAAGAAAATTCGTGTGAGTGTTTTTTGCATAAATCAGGTTATTGTATCAGAAAATACGTGTTTGCTCAATTGTAGGAGTGTGAATAGGAAATGGATTGTGTACGTTGTCTAGTCAACAACTATTTTGGCTCCCTTCAATTCTTCCCTCTGCTACACTGGAACCCATGAAGAAATTGATCCTCGCGATGGCTGCAACGGTGATTCTGACTGCGTGTGGAGGAAGTGGCGGCACGACAACCGCTGTTGCGTGTACGGATGCGTATTGGGATGGAGTCGTGGGGACGTGTTTGCCGAAAGGGTGGCATGTTGTCGATCGCACGGCGCTCGATCAGCGCGGAGTTCCTTCCGAGGTATTGGTTGCGTTTCAAGCAGACACTCCCACCGCAGGTCAGTTTGCGACAGTGACGGTAACGCGCGAATCCCTCAGTCGCCAGATGACGTCTGTTGATTACAGCGATGCCTCTGTCCAATCCGTCCTCGCGATGCCCGGATACACAAAAATCGATCTCACAAAAGTGCCGGTCGATGATAGTTCTGTGTCATTTCACACCTTCAGCGCACAGCCCAGCGCCGATCAACCCAAAACTCGCTTCAGCCAAGTCAGTGCCGCAACAGGCGCGAACGGCTACACCTTCACCGCCTCGACGCCACTCTCCATCGACGCAACGCTCACGAAACAGATTCAGTTAATTCTCAGTAATGTCACGCTGAAAGGGCCGGCAGCGAGTTCGGGGGAGTGAAAAATGTACAATGTAAAATGCAAAATGAAGGATTTTTAGTTTCATTATTCGATGCCAAGGACATGGCGATGATCGCCGGTGCTAATCAGGAGTAGCACAAGAATGTTATTTTTCTTGGTGTAACGAAGAAGCCAATCAGGCGAGATATGGCATTCTCGGCTTCCTTTCATATGTCCTTGAAGAGGATGATCACGATGGTGCTCTGCAAGTTCTTTTCCCGAAGAAAGTTCATTGATGACTGTCTCCAATTTTTGTAAATCATATCCTGTTTTCTTGAGACGCCGCAAATCTTTGCGAAATTCTTTGGTGGCGATACGAACATACTGCATCAGTCACGCAGAATATCATTAAACATCTCCTTTGTGTTTGTATATCTCTTTCCATGCTTCAGTGCCCAATCGATCTCTTTCTGTATTTTCTTTTCATAGCTTGGTGTCATACCGTTTTCCGTTAGCAATGAAAATGGAATGCCTTTATGAACGACAATCTGCACCAAGTACATGTTAATGGCAGTACTAAGATCTATACCTAATTTTTGCAGTATCTTTTGCACAGATTTCTTGGTGGTTGCGTTTGTTCGGACTTGAATAGTGGAGTTCATGGATTCAGTGTATTTCATCTTCCATACATTGTCAATACAATGTCTTTAAGATAAAAACCCAATAGTCTTATGAACTCGAAGCAAGAGGGCAGTAGAAATAGCAAGCATCATCAACTTTCATTTCGCAATATCCAAATCGTAGAGTAGCGAAAAATTCGGTTTTTAAATCGCTGCTGCGTACTAAATCCTGAAATCGATGAGGACCAAGAACACAATTTTCACCAAATGGGAGGCGCATATTTTGCCGTATGAATGGCAGATTAAGAGTATATGAAGGCGCATAAGGTTCCTGATGCACAAAAATATCAAGGAAGATTCTTGTTTTTTCAGCTGAATATTGTTCGTCTTTCATCAACCCAATAATAACTGCTTGATGCCATGTCTTGTTCCGTTGTTTACTATCTTTTGGCTCAGGGTAATTGATAAGGGTCTCGACTAGATTAGAGAATTCTCTACTCTAGTTCTGCTTATGCCAAAGCCAAAGAACAAGTATCTGAACCATTCCCATATTTCGGAGAAGGTTTTTCGTAATCTTTTGCGATATTTTTGTCAT
>CALREJ010000049.1 GCA_943355155.1 Candidatus Peribacteria bacterium | reverse complement strand
GCTCTCTGTCCGAGTGCATGATTGTATTCTTTCCAATTCCGGATGCGGTACTGCGTCTTCTTTGGCATGATGAGGAGGGGGGATGGTGCTTAACACATCCATTCTCCCCTTTAAGGAATATCTTCAAAGAGATTTACTCAACAACGCCTCTGCCATACAAGAAAGAACCAAAGAAAATCACCGTCGGCCAACTCCCACTCCGCCCGCCCTGCTGTTTCGACGTTCCTTCAGTCCAAGGCTTCCCTCGCAACGTCGAAACACGATATTTTCTGCGGAAAATAGCAGGGCTTCCCCAACACCCCCCGTGGCCGACGGAGCCATCCACGACACTTCCATATTCTCCCTCTCCCGTCAGGAATCAGGGTGGGAGGGAGAGGGTCGGGGTGAGGCAATCAAAAAATATTCCCACTTCCGTAGAGACGGAGACGTGCGCATCGCTCGTCTCTACATAAGTATCACCTTCGTTCGGCTTCGCAAAAGCTACGCCGCAACTCTTTTTTTAATTCAAAATCACCTTCGCATCCGCGATCACCACTGTTTCCGCAGAGACAATCACAGGATTTAAATCGAGTTCTTTGATTGTCGGACACTCCATCATCATCTGCGAGACGCGTTCAATGAGCGATGCTAATGCATCGATATCGCTTTGGGGCTTGCCGCGCATACCGAGGAGGAGTTTCCATGCTTTCAGGTCTGCGAGCATTTCGTAGGCAGTTTTCTGCGTGACGGGTGCGATGCGGAATGCTGTGTCTCGGAAGAGTTCGGTGTAGATGCCGCCGAGACCGGCGAGGATGAGCGGGCCGAATGATGCATCGCGGATCGCGCCGACGATGAATTCGTCGCCGACGGGGAGGAATTGCTGCAGCAGGACTCCGTCCGGGTGAGTCGTGAGTTGTGAGTCGTGAGTAGATTCTAGGAATTTTTTTGCATTCGCCATGATCTCGGTGAAGGCCTTCAGCACTTCTTCTTTATTTTTCAAATTCACACGCACGCATCCGATATCCGTTTTGTGGATGATGTCCTTGGCGCTGATTTTTGCGACGAGGGGGTAACCGATTTTTTCTGCGAGCGTCACAGCGTCTTCTGGGGTTTTTGCGAGGGCTTGTTTTGGGAGGGGGAGATCGTAGAGTTTGAAGAGAGATTGAACCGTGGATTCGTCGAGTAATCCTGACATGCCTGCGAGTAGGTTTTTGGCTTCGATGCCGCACCCGGGAACGGGTGCTGCTGTGATGGTTATTTTTTTTTGTGCATTGTTTGCTTCTTGTATCTTGCTTCTTGCTTCTTGCGCCCGCAACGCAGCCATCGCCATCACCGCTCTCTCCGGCGTCGGAAACACGGAGATGTGGTGCTCGCGCAAAATCTTCGTCGCGGCTTCCACACTTTTTCCTCCCATAAAACACACGGTGACCGGCATCAGCGATGCTGTTTTCATGACGCGGATGATTGTCTCTGCAACTGCTTCACATGGTGTCATGACTTGCGGTGTAAGCAGCACGACGATGCCGTCCATATTGATATCATTGCGACATGCGATGAGTGCCGCTTCGTACCGCTCCGCATTTGCATCACCGATACAATCGATCGGGTTATGGGTGCTTGCGGCTGCGGGGAGGAGTGGCTTTAGTTTTGCATCATTCTCGGGGGTGAGCGCTGGCAAATTTAATCCTGCCTTTTCCGCGGCGTCCGTTGCAAGAATTCCCGGACCTCCGGCATTGGTCACAATCGCGATGTTGTCGCTTAAAAGACTTGGCTGTGTACTCAAAACTGAGAGCATGTCGAAAAATTCTTCGCTGCTGTGGGCACGGTGGATTCCGGTTTCACTGCAGAGTGCGTCGATGGCACTGTCACTTCCTGCGAGTGCGCCTGTGTGAGACGCGGCCGCTGCGGCACCGTGATTTGAGACTCCTGCTTTCAGTAGCACGATGGCTTTTTTCAGTGCCACTCTTGCCGCGATTTCTCTGAACCTGCGACCGTCGCGAATACTTTCTAAGTAGAATCCAATCACTGTTGTCTCGTCGTCTTTTTCACACATTTCCAAAAGATCACATTCATCGAGCGCAGCTTTATTCCCAATACTCGCCATCAGAGAAAATCCGATTCCTTCTTCGGGAGCTCTGTCCATGAGTGCGACTGCGGTGGCGCCGGACTGACTCACAAATGCGACGTTGCCTGCCGGTGGCAGATCCTTTGCAAACGATGCATTCATTTTGATGCTTGGCCTCACAAGTCCGAGGCAGTTTGGTCCGAGCAGTGTGATCGAATATTTTTTCGCGATCGCTACCAACTCCGCTTCCAGTTTTTTTCCTTCGTCAGTGTGGACTTCGGTGAATCCTGCACTGATCACAATTGCAGACGGAATTTTCTTTTTTCCACATTCTTCAAGCGCGGTGGGGGTGAGTGCAGCGGGGATCACGATGATCACGAGATCAACTTCATCAGAAATTTCCTCAATCGACACATAGACTTTCTTTCCCAAAATTTCTCCGCCTTTCGGATTCACCGGAAAAATCTTTCCGGCATAACCCTGCGTCACAAGATTTTTTAAAATATCGTGCCCTACCTTACCTTCTTGGCTGCTGGCGCCGATAATTGCGATGGAGGTTGGTGTGAGGAGGGACATAGGAATCGGGCTCAGAATATCTAATGATTATACCATAGATTGATGTCTTTGCTAAGAGGTGATGGATTGCCTCTCGGTCTACAATTCAGCTCGTACTTTCCTTGCTGATTCATGGCCTCTCTCCACGTCATCTTCGCCTCGACAAGCGGTCACACGGAATATGTGGTCGATACGATGATTGCAGAGATGCAGAAAAAAGATAAAACAATTGTCATCGAAAAGCAGCGGGCGGAGACAGCGAAAGCAGAAGATTTTTTGCGTGGTGATGAGTTAGTGCTCGCATCGGGTAGCTGGAATACCGGTGGATCCGAAGGGCAACTGAACCCCTACATGCATGCATTTCTCACAGGTCCTGCTGACAGTGCGGATCTTCAGGGAAAACATGTTGCGGTGATTGGCCTTGGCGATGATCGATATTTTTACACGGCGCGGGCGCAGGATATTTTGGATCAATATGTGAAAACCCATAACGGATCTCTGCTCGAGCCGAGTCTTCGTATTGTAAACGAGCCGTACGGACAGGAACGCATCATCCGCACATGGTCGGCACAACTTCTGCTTCATCTGCAAAGCGAAACACACGCGTAATCTATGGCACGCTCTTCTATTAAAATCGTCGGCGCTTCTGGGCAGGGACTGATCTCGATTGGGGAAGTGCTCGCGAAAGCATTCAAGCGCACAGGCTACTGCGTGTTTGGCTACCGCGAATATAACTCACTCATCAAGGGCGGACATGGCAGTTATCAGATTGATATTTCCGATGTCGAGGTGCGTTCGAGCGAAGAACAGGTGAATGTGCTCGTGTGTCTGAATCACCACGGTTTTGAACATAATCTTCACGACGTGAAAGATGGTGGGATGATCATTCACGATACTCCTTCGTGGCAGTTTCCTGCGGAAGACGTGGAGTATCTGCAGACGCATCAGATCGTAGTTTTGTTTTTACCGGTGGGCGAAGTGCTCGGACTTTTGAAAGCAAAACCCGTTCTTGGGAACATGGTTTTCAGTGCATTTCTCTGGGCGGCGTTTTGTGGGGATCAGAAACTACTTAAATCTCTTGTCACGGAAAAATTTGCGAAAAAGCCTGATGTGCTGGAACTGAATATGCAGGTGATTGATCAGGGTTTTATGCTCTGTGCGTCGATGCAGTGTTCGCTCGCTATCCCGAAACCGAGTAAAGCATGGCAACAGCACTTACTTCTTACCGGCAGTCAGGCGATGGGAATGGGAATCGTGAGTGCAGGGTGCAGACTCTTCGCGGGATATCCGATGACGCCGGCTTCACCATTGCTGCAGTACATCGCAGACGTACAAAACGAAACGGGCATGGTGATCAAACAGGCGGAAGATGAAATCACGGCGGCACAGATGGTGAGCGGTGCGATGTTTGCCGGCACGCGTGCGATCACCGCTACCTCCGGTGGCGGGTTTGATCTTATGAGCGAAACGCTCTCGCTCAACGGCATCATCGAAAATCCTTCCGTGTTTGTCCTCGCGCAACGCCCCGGCCCCGCAACCGGACTCCCGACATGGACCGCGCAGGGTGATTTACTGATGGCCGTGCACACGGCTCACGGAGAATTTGCGCGGTGCGTGATGAGTGTGAGCGACAGCGACGATGCATTTCATCTTATGAACGAAGCATTCAATGTTGCGGAGATGATTCAGTCGCCGGTCATTGTGCTGACTGACAAACACATCGCGGAAGGCATCTACACTCAGCGTCCGTACGATGCCAAAAAGACCAAAATTGCGCGTGGGAGACTCGTCACGAAATCTTCGGATCTGAAAAAGTTGAAGAGCACAGATCGCTACGATCCCTCCACCGTCGATGGCATCTCTTCGCGGTGGCTACCCGGTGCGGACGCAGCGACTTTCTGCGCGCAGGGAGATGAACACAGCGGCGACGGAACGGTGGATGAGTCCGCTGCGAACGCGATTGCTCAGATGGATAAGCGCATGAAAAAAATGGAGACGCTCAAGCTGCTCATTCCAGATCCTGAATTTTTCATGCTGTCCCAGACAGGCATGGCAGTGTCGCCAAAAGATCAGCAGACGGAACTTCTCATTGTTGGCTGGGGCAGTAACAAAGGCGTGATCTTCGACAGCATCGAAGCACTGAACAGTGACCCCGCGCTCGCGATGCATCCCCCCATTGGCTACCTGCATTACAGTTATCTCTGGCCGCTCAAAACCGATCGCCTCATCCGTCTTGCGACGCAGACAAAAAAAGTGGTGTTCATTGAGTGCTCGTACCAGTCGCAGTTTTTGCAACTCGTGAAACAGGAAGTACCGGGATTTACCGCAGAAGTCATCCGCAAATATGACGGACGTCCGTTTTTCCTCAATGAACTCTGCTCACTCATTAAAAAACAACTTTCCCCCGCAGCATGAAAATTCCTCTCTCCAGTTCCGGCGGTCCTACGATGGCGAGTTACCATTCCGAAAACCGTTGCACGTGGTGTGATGGGTGTGGGGACTACGGGATCTGGACAGCAGTCAAACGCGCGCTCGTCGAGATGGGAATCCCTCCGCACAGCGTCCTCCTTTGTTACGATGTCGGATGTCACGGAAATGGATCGGACAAAGTGCAGGGCTATCGCTTCCATGGACTCCATGGCCGTGTGCTGCCCTTTGCTGCCGGTGCGAAACTGGCGAATATGAAGTTACCCGTGATGGCATTTGGTGGAGATGGCGCGAGTTTTTCCGAAGGCATCGGACACTTGGTTCACTCGATCCGCAGTAATTATCCGATTGTGTTCGTGCTCCACAACAACGGAAACTACGGACTCACGACCGGCCAAGCGAGCAGTCTCACGTGGCAGGGGCAGAAGATGAATACGTCTCCGAATGGCATGCCCGAGCACACGCTCCCGAGTATGGATTTCGTCTTTTCACTTGAACCCACCTTCGTCGCCCGCGGATTTTCCGGTGATATTCCGCAGATGGTTGATATCCTCAAAGCCGCACTTCAACACAGAGGTTTTGCGTTCGTTGATATGCTTCAGGCCTGTCCGACCTATAACCACTTTGCCACACACAATTATTTACTCGAGCGGTGTTACCACGTCGAAAATCACGACACCAAAGATTTTGTGAAGGCTCGCCAACTCGCCGTCGATACCAAAGAAAAAATTGCAACAGGCATCCTGTACCAAAACGAAGACATCCCCAGTTTTTATGAACAGCTCGTCCCGCGCCAGAAAATCAAAACGACACTGGTCGATGAAGTGAAGATGCACGATGTGGGGGGGTTGATGAAGGAGTTTGTGTAGGTTGACGAATACTGTTATCAGATCAATAATATATTTATGGTTTTGCCGTATACACCTTCGGCGGAGGCAGTGGAGATTGCGGAGAGGGTTTTGGGAGCTGTGATCGATGTTGATCAATATGCGCAATATGTAGAACAGAAAATTGTAGAAAATCGCAAATATTCCGAAACGTTAGTGTTGTGGGATCACTGGCTTGAGGCGCAGTACGCAGACGTGGGTATGGTGATGGAGGAGAAGACAGCCATTGCACTTATTCCCGAATTTGAAACTGAAACTGAGTGTGAGCGTGATTCAAGAGGAAGGATGGCTCTTATTCATAGACATCGCGATGCATTTCATGAACGTGCTTTGCGCGATTTGCATTGTCACAAGCCGCCACTCGTGCATCTTCTCGCTTTAAAAGAGAAGACATGGATTATGACTGCGCTGATCATGGACGTAGCACATGTGGCTATGAAAGATTTGCCAAAAGAATGTTCCAATTGCAGCAATTAGGGTTACACATTCACCCCTAGGATGAGCGCATGAAATCTCACTCCTCTTTCCGTTTTGCTGCTATGAAAGCTTCCATCGTTGAACAAGTCCTCTTCGGTCACATCTCTGTCTCTGACGCTGCACGAAC
>CALREJ010000048.1 GCA_943355155.1 Candidatus Peribacteria bacterium | reverse complement strand
AAACTTCGCAGGACAGACGAAGTGGTAGAGAAGAAGTGAGACATTGTGTGACCTGCGTATGTGATCGCTCATACCGCTATGCTACCAGTGATGGTGAACGCGAAAGGAATCGCAGCAAGCTGACGGGGAATTACACCCAAGGGATTAATGAAACGACTTGATCTACAGTCATTCTTCCAGGCAAATGAACTATTCTGCCTCCAGACTCAACATCTCGATCAACAAGAAAAGGAATCTCTCTTTTAGTTTCGCCTTCAGAAGACTCTAAAGTAGACATAAATTAGATCACTTTTTCTTCTCCTCTGTCTTTGCCATACGACTCTTAAACCTATCAATCCGACCACCACGCAAGTCCTTCGTCTGCTTACCTGTGTAGACAGGGTGACACATGCGGCAGATTTCCACTGTTTGCTCCTTCACTGTGCTTGGGATCAAAAAAACGGTTCCGCAGGTGCTGCAGGTTGTTTTTGCGTCTTTGTGCATGGTTGGGTGGATTGTGGCCTTCATAGCTGGGATACTGTACACGAAAAAAAATGTGGCGCAACGTTCATTCGTTTACTCGTTAATTCGTTAATTCGTGAACGTTTAATACCCTCATTCGAATAAACGAGTTAACGAATTAACGATCCCTACGGGGTTTTAACTGCCTTCCTCTTACTCCTCTTCGCCGCTTTCTCGATCACTTCCGCCTCTTCAAACAGCTCTTCCATCTCGCCTGCGCGCTGTTCATCGGCTGCGGCGGCCATTGCTTCCTCGGCTTCTTTATCAAACATCACAACGCTCATGGTTGCCACTTTATCCGGCGGATCGAGGCGCATGACGATCACACCTTGTGTTGCGCGTCCGCGGGATGGGATATCGGTGAGTCCCATGCGAATGGTTTGACCTTGGCGGCTGATACAGAGCAAGTCTCCTTGGGAACCTTCTTCGAGCACCACTGCACCGATGATGTCTCCTGTCTTTGCCGTGAGTTGCGCTGCTTTGACTCCACTTCCACCGCGTCCTTGGAATCGATATTCCGTCACAGGACTCATTTTGCCGAGTCCATTTTCCATCACAACGAGCAGTTTGCTCTTACTTGCATCGCGCACGACTCCTGCTTCGACAACTATGTCCCCTGCTCCGAGTTTGATGCCACGCACTCCTGCAGCGGCTCTGCCCATCGAGCGCACATCGTCTTCTTTGAAACGAATCGCTTTTCCTTTTTTACTGACGATAAGGATCTCGTCTTTGCCGCTCGTCGTAACCACCCACTCGAGATCATCACCCGGTGGAAGTTTCTGTGCGATGAGTCCACTGCGGCGGATATTTTGGAATTCCCCAACTTCCGTGCGCTTCACTGTTCCTTGGCGTGTGACCATGAAGAGGTGCGAGACTTGAGACAAATCTGCTTTGAGAATGGCGGTGATACGTTCCTCGGGTTTCAATTGCAGCAAGTTCACGATCGCCTGTCCGCGTGCGATGCGCCCTGCTTGTGGAAGTTCATACGCCGGCATGCTGAAGAGTCGACCCGTGTTTGTGAAGAAGAGCAGATCGTCGTGATTCATGACGTGAAGAAGTGACATCACTTCGTCGTCGTCACGCACATCGGCACCCTTGATGCCCTTTCCTCCGCGGTGCTGCGCGCGGAACTGAAACGGAGAAAGTCGCTTCACGTAGCCGCTTCTGGTCAGTGTCACGATCATCGGCGCGTTCGGGATCGTATCCTTCGCACTGAATTCCCCTGCAGCATTTGGCACCACAGCCGTGCGGCGATCATCACCGTACGACTTTTTGATATCGGCCAATTCCTGCTGAAAGACTCCATCGATTTTCTTGCTGTCCTTGAGGATCGCGTTGCATTCATCGATGAACTTTTTCACTGCCTTGAGTTCATCGATAATTTTCTGGCGCTCGAGTCCTGCAAGCGTCTGGAGGCGCATGTCGAGGATCGCCGTTGCTTGGATCTCACTCAGTTTAAACTTTTTGATGAGTCTCTCTTTCGCGATCTCTTTCGTGTCGCTCTTGCGGATCGTTTCCACCACTTCGTCGATATTATCGAGAGCGATCGTGAGTCCTTCCAAGATATGCGCCCGCTCCATCGCTCTATCGCGATCGAACGTGATGCGACGAGTAATGACTGTGCGGCGATGCTCGATGAAGACTGCGAGCATTTCCTGCAAATTCATAAGTCGCGGCTGCAGACCGTCTGCAAGCGCAATCATGTTATAACCGAAACTCGATTGAAGATCTGTGTGTTTGTAAAGCTGGTTGAGAATTTTCTGCGGATACGCGTCTTTTTTCAGCTCGACGATGATACGGATTCCTTCACGGTCAGATTCATCACGAATATCGCTGATGCCGACAATGATTTTGTCGTTTACGAGCTGCGCCATCTTTTCAATCAATGTGGATTTATTCACCTGATACGGAATTTCACTGATGCGGATATGGAAACGACCATTGTTCATTTCTTCAATCTCCGCCTTGCCGCGGACCATGATCGAGCCGCGTCCCGTGAGGTACGCCTGCTTAATCGCCTCTTTGTCGTAGACGATTCCTCCGGTCGGGAAATCTGGCCCTTGGACGAACTTGAGTAGTTCCTCAACAGTCGCCTCCGGGTTTTCGAGCAAATGATTGATCGCATTCACCAGCTCATGAAGGTTATGTGGCGGAATATTCGTCGCCATACCAACAGCGATTCCGACTGAACCGTTGAGCAGCAGGTTCGGAATTTTCGAAGGAAGAACACTCGGTTCTTTGCGACTTGCGTCATAGTTCGGACGGAAATCCACCGTGTTTTTATCGATATCGGTAAGCATTTCATCCGCAATACGCTTCATTTTTGACTCCGTGTAACGCATCGCAGCGGCGGAGTCTCCGTCGACCGAACCAAAGTTTCCCTGTCCATGAACAAGCGGGTAACGCATCGAGAAAGGCTGCGCCATACGCACCAAGGATTCATAAATCGCAGAATCACCGTGCGGATGGTACTTACCCATCACATCTCCGACGATCAGCGCGGATTTGCGGAATTTCGCAGAGGAACGCAGTCCCAGATCATTCATTCCATAAAGGATGCGGCGATGCACGGGTTTTAGTCCGTCACGCGCATCGGGAAGTGCACGACTGACGATCACACTCATCGAGTAATTCAAATAGCTATCTTCCATTTCCGCAACAATCGGCCTCGCTTTGATGCGACCAATACTCGAAAGAGTCTCACCACCTTCGTCGCCATTTCCAAGCGTTGGCTGGGTCGCGTCCTGTGGTGTGTCGTCTTTGGGGGACATAGAAAAGACAGTGAGTCGCAGAGATCATAGTGCATCGAGGCGTGTGAGACAAACAAGTGTCTGGTAGGCTCTGCGTATGCTCTCGATCATCGCCACCCCCATCGGCAACCTCGGCGACATCACGCTGCGCGCGCTTGAGACGTTCAAGATAGTCAACGCAATCATTTGTGAGGACACGCGCGTCGCGGGAGCATTGCTGCATCACCTGAATCTTCCAAAAAAGGAACTCATCAGCATGCATGGATATAGCAGTCCTGAAAAACTCGATGCTGTGATCGAAAGGTTGCTCCAAGGTGAACACATGGCTTTGGTAAGCGATGCGGGAACGCCGGGGATTTCTGATCCGGGTTTTTTGCTTGTGTCGAAGGCAAGAGCCGCGGGTGTGAAGATCGAAGCGATCCCTGGGCCATCGGCGTTTTTGACTGCCCTCAGCGCATCGGGGCTCCCGATCAATCATTTTTTGTACCTCGGATTTTTGCCGCTCAAGAAAGGACGCAAGACGATGATCGCGAGTTTTGCCGAGGCTGAAGAGACAATTGTTTTTTATGAATCCGTACACAGAATTGAACGCACGTTGATCGAGATTGCAGAGGCACTGAAAGATCAGCCCGAGCGAAACATTGTGGTGTGTCGGGAATTGACGAAATTGCACGAAGAAACGATTTCGACGACTATTTCCGAATTGCCTGAGACTGCAAAGAAGATGGTGAAAAAGGGGGAATTTGTGGTGGTGATTGGACCTATGGATCGTTGATCATGAATACATCCCTCGAAGAAACATTGGCATTGTACGATTATCAGATCGCACAAGATCGCATCGCAACCGTTCCGGCTACACCGCGCGATAGCGCGAAGCTTCTCATCTACGATCGAAAAACCGGCGCAACATCATTTTCAACATTCGCTGATATCTGCGAGTATCTACCAAAAAACGCCGTCCTCGTCTTCAATAAAACCAAAGTATTTCCGGCGCGCATGCGACTCAAAAAATCGACAGGAGGAATGATTTCCGCATTGTACATCGCCGTAGAGACGACCCGGTGGGGCGTCTCCGTCATCCGCACATTGGCCGAAGGAAAAATCAAAACCAGCGACAAACTCGATTGGGAAAACGGCCATTTTTTCACAGTCACCGAACGTGATGGAAAATATGCCATGCTGCAGCCATCGTTTCCGGTCGAAGAATTGCCAATGTTACTCGAAAAATTCGGCGAAACTCCCCTACCTCCGTACATCAAAAATTCTGCATTGAATGAAACAGAGAGACGCAGCGAATATCAGACAGTTTTTGCGAAGGATAATGGATCGGTGGCCGCGCCAACAGCTGGCCTGCACTTCACAGAAAATTTGATCACAAAAATTGAACAGAGTGGTCGCTCCATTCGTTACGTCACATTGCACGTCGGACTCGGTACATTCGCCCCTGTCACCGATGAACATTGGGAGAAAAAGCAATTACATGAAGAGTGGTACGAGATTGACAGCGAGACTGCGGATTTTTTACAAAAAGCGAAGGCAGAAGGGAGGCCGATTATTGCCGTGGGAACAACGGTGACGCGGGCGTTGGAATCCGCGTTTTCCGTAGAGACGACCCGATGGGACGTCTCCGGTTCAACAATTTCAAATCCCGCCTCCTCGAAGACGTGCGCTCCGCACGTCTCTACGCGATTGAATGGAACAACAAACATCTTCCTCACCCCCGACAATCCCCCGCACTTCATCGACGGCCTCATCACCAATTTTCACGTGCCGAAATCAAGCCTTTTAATGCTCGTCTCCGCGCTCACCGGACGCGAGAAATTGTTAGATCTCTACAACCAAGCAATTGAGAAAGATTTTCGGTTTTTCAGTTTTGGGGATGGGATGATGATTGTGTAATCACGGCAACACACTTCTCGGATTCACATTCACTCCCGCCCGTATCACTTCAAAGTGCAAATGCGCCGCAGTCGTCATGGGACCCGATCCGTGCTTGCCAACAGCACCTCCACTCAGTGCGATTTCCTGACCGGCGGACACGTCCTGCCCCGACACCACGAGCGCCTGTGAGACGTGACCGTAGAGAGTTGCGTAGCCGCCTCTGTGACCGATCAGAATATAACTATAACCTTTAAGTCCCCCGTCACGCACAAGGAACACCACCCCATCCGCTGCGCTGTAGACGGGGCTCGATTGCGGAACGACAATGTCCATACCGAGATGCGGCACACCGAAGAATTTTTTGTACGAGGCTTCCATGAATCCCGCAGACACACGCCCATAGACCGGCCAGTGGAATCCTGGACTGGCATTCATCAGCTTCTGATTTTGCGCAATCATGGAAGGATCCAGCAGTCCTTTTTCGATGAGCGCGCGCTCGGCTTTGCTCCGGAGTTTCGCGTCAATGCGAGCCAGTTCACCCTGCATTTTGAGCACCTGATCATGCACGTCCATCGTGATCCTCTGGATCTCTGCGAGTTCATCATTGCTCCTCTGCACCAGTGTCTCCCCTGTCGTAAAATCCTTATCCGCACTGCGATACTGCTTTAAAATTTCATCACGCTTTTTTTCGAGAACAGGAAGCGTGTGAAATGCCCGCTGCACGGCCTTGAGATCGGCAAGAAAACGCATCTGCGCCTGCTGTACATCTGCGTCCACCGAGGGTGTACCGCCGCTCACCGCATTGTTCAGAGCATCCATCACCACCTTTTTCGATGCACTGATAGACGCAATCGACTGACCAAAGTAATTCGCCCGCACCATCCGCACGAGTCTGCGTTCTTCTTCTTTGATAAGCGTCGCGACCACTCCGCTACCGGTCAGCTGAATATGATATTTTTTGGATACAAAATCGATCACGCCACGCTGCACCACAATCTGATGACGAATGTCCATTTTCTGTAGCTCGAGTTCGCGAAGATGTGAACCACCCTTGTCTTTCAATTTTTGCCCTTTCCCGATAATCGAATTGAGCGTTCCCTGTCTGGAGTACGTGTACACAGCACTGCTGATCGCCGTCTGCAACGATTCCTGCGCCGCTTCCCGCTGATTCACCGATACCAACGCAAACGTCGCAGGTGGGACAAGCACCATGAGAACCATCAGCGCGGTCAGGACTCTGTTAAGGGTATGCATTTCATATCATTATACATTAAATAGTGATATTTGGGAAGTGTATTCAGACACAAATTAACTCTCTGGTAGCTGGAAGCCGGCGGCCGGAAGCTATAGTGTCATCACATGATTTCCCATCTCCGAGGAACAATCGGCAAAACACACCCCGGCGATGCAACGGTCGATGTGAATGGTGTGGGCTACCATGTGTCTCTACCTCTGAATGTGTGGGATGAATTGATCGAGGGAGCGACTGCGCTCGTGCATATTTCGACATACGTTCGGGAGGATCGGTTTGATCTCTTCGGATTCCTCGATGCACACACGAAAGAGCTATTCGAAAGTTTGATTCAACTGAATGGCATTGGTCCTCGGATGGGGCTCGAACTCTGCGCCGTGCCAAGATCGATTTTGCTGCAGGCAGTCCATGAAAATGATTTCTCTCTGCTGATGTCTATCAAAGGAATCGGCAAAAAAACGGCGGAAAAATTACTGCTTGAATTAAAATCTCTCGCAGAAAAACATCCGCATGTCTTTGAAGGAGGCACTGCAGAAACCGGCTCGCGGTACGATGCAGACACCATCGCCGCGCTGACGCAACTTGGTTTCACATCTTCAGACGTGATGCGCGCACTCGAAAACTTGCCCAAAGAATTGAGTACGACAGAAGAAAGAGTGACAGCAGCACTACGGAGTTTGTAGTGAGTAGTGAGTAGTTTGTAGACATCAACAAACTTTCCCTCTTTACTACTCACCACTCACCACTCACGACTCACGACTCACTACTCACTCGTCCATGCTCCACCTCGACATCACCTCCGCGCTCGCAAAGGTTCTCGGCCCCTCGATCGGAATCCCCGATCAGGAGATGTCCGCACTCAAAACCTCGATGAAGCGGCAGATTGGCGACACCGTCTCTGAGCGAAAAAGCGGCAAACATGCATGGATGGATGACCCGTACAACGAAGAGATCATTCAAAAAGTGCAGGAGATCGGAAAGCGTGCGCA
>CALREJ010000047.1 GCA_943355155.1 Candidatus Peribacteria bacterium | reverse complement strand
AGAAGTTTTTTTCCATATGGACGCGCGCTGCTTTGCCCATGGCCTTTACCTGCTCTCGATGCGTGACGCACCAGCTCATGTGTTTTTTCCAGCTATCTTCATCGAGCGGATCAATCACCCATCCTGTTTTTTTGTCTATCACTGCTTCTTTTGCCCCTCCCCAACTCGTCGCTAGGACAGCTCGCTCGCAGGCCATTGCTTCCAGAGCAATGGTGGGAAAGCAATCGAGACAACGGGAGGGAATAAGCACGCAGTCGCATGCAGCATAGAGCATGCGCATTTCAGCAGGTGATTGATTGGAAAAAAAACTGAACGGATGGACGATCGACGCAAAACTCTGCTTGTCCAGATCTCCGGCAATGATCAGATGGGATTGACCTGGCAATAGACGCTCGATTGCCTCGGTTCCTTTATCAATACCCAGTCGTCCTGCAAGTAGGAAAATGGTGCGGTCTCTGGGCAGGTTGAGAGCAGTGCGTGCACTGTCCTGCAGGCAGGTTTCTTTCCAGAATGATAGATCAATGCCATTGTGCAGTGTGCGGAGCTTTCTGTAGCCGAAACGTTTCATACAGTCACGCAGCGCATCGCTTACTGTAAGAAGAATACAGTGTTTTTCGAGAATGGTTTTGACTGAGCTTGCTCGAAAAGGGTTCCAGCTCCATCGCAGGCGCTTCAGATCTTTCAGCCAAATATTTTTTTCATCTGGTAAAATTCTCCCGAGTGCAATGTTCATGACATCGTGACAGGTGACGAGAATCGAGATTCCTTTTTTGCGGGCAAGAGGGATCCAGCGGTATCCGCATTGCCATGCGATCACATGTGCATGGATCAGATCGGGTTTTACATCATCGATGATCTTCATCACCTCCTGTGCACGTTTTTTCGAATAGACCGAACGGTAGTGTGCCCATCTTTGAGGAAGTGCTGGGATGCTGACAATGCGTACGCCGTCTTTTTCTGGAGGGAGACTCTTTGCATAGGAGGCAGTTAATACGGTAACCGCGTGGCCTCTGGCTACGAGACCCGTTGCCGTATCCCATGTGATACGGCTTGCTCCCCCGAGCGGAGATGACAAGGGAATGGCATCGATCATCAGAAGAATATTCATGAGGCGTTTGTGGTGAGGGTTTTCCGGGCAACGAGGAAAAAGGTCGAGCCGCTCAGAGGGAAAAAATACCGGAGCACTTTTCCGTAGGCTCTTCGCACTGTTCCCTTGTCACTCATTTTCAGAAGATGATTGTAGGTTTGTAGGAAGAGAATGGTGGATGGGCCGTTCCACGCATTGAGGAGTGTGAGAGGGTTGAATCCTTCGTCAGTCCGCATTCCTCCCGCTGTAGGCGAATGAATATCCACCAACATGGAAATATCTCCTGCCGTGAGTGGATGCTCGATACGCTGTTCCTGTATCAGTACGGCATTGATGGCATCGACCATGCTGTTCTTCGTTGCCGTGCTCTGTACCACTTTTCCGTAGAGACCACACCATCGCAAGCAGCGTGCTGCCATACGTTTCCATGTGAGCTGGTGCAGACACTGTGCCTGTACGCGTAGGAATGAGTTTGTGAAAAATATGCTACAGGGCTCATGTCCGATACACACAATGCCCTCGGGTTTTAGGACTCGTTCTATTTCAGTCAGGAGTTTTTTGTATGCCGGCATGTGATGAAGGACGGAATTCATGGTAACGAGATCTACACTGTTGTCTGGAAGGTCCAGCACTTCCGTCTGCATTTTTAAAAATCGCAGTGTTTTTCCTTGCGCACATGGTGTGAGTTTTTCTTTGCATACCGCCAGCATTTCTTTGGAAATATCGGCACACGTGAGCGTACTGCCGATCGGCAAATACTGCAGAAGATGCATTCCTACAAAACCCGTACCGCAGCCAATATCCAGCGACACAAGCGGCTGATCCGCTCCGCTCACAAAAAGACGGCACACTTCCTCCCATCGTCGTCGCTCGCGCTCAAAAATTTCAGGATGCACCGTATCATACGCGGCTCCTTCTCTGTCATGGAAGAGTTCATTGACCCTGCGGGAAAGGTCATGCGTCTCTGTTATGCTGCAATGTGGAAGCATAGAGGAAGCTTAGATGTTTTAGCTTTTTGCTTCCAGTGGTGCGTGCGTGCCGTGCGTCTCTCCCCTATACTGTCCCCATGGGTGAATGGTCGAATTTCCGGCACATGTTCGTACTACTCAAGAATGCGGGGATGAAGCCCATATACTTTATTATTCCGGGACTTTTTTCAGCGATTGCTGCCGGATGCGAGGGTATCTCCGTGTTATTGTTGGTGCCGATTGTGCAGGGACTGTTCAATCGTGATTTTAGTTTCATTCGCCAGAACGACCGTGCGGTGCAGGTGTTTTCGCATCTTCCCGCATCATGGACTGCCACAGATCAGGCGGTGCTTGTCCTCGTCCTCTGTGTGTTTGTTCTGGCCGTGATTCTTAAAAATGCTCTGCGTTATGGGTCGATGGTCAGCATGTATTTTTTAGCTTTTCGCACGTCTCATCATCTCAGAAAACAGATTTTTTCCCGTTACCTTACATTCGGTAAATTTTTTTTCGATCGTTCTACCATTGGACATCACCATACGGTGCTCACCACTTTTACAGAACTTGCGATGTATCCGCTCCTCGGACTTGACCGGTATCTCAGTCAGATATTTTCCGTGATTGTGTATGCCATCATCATGTGCACGTTGTCCTTGCAGCTGACCGTTTTTGCGATACCGCTTTTCATTATTTTACATTGTACGGTGTCGTTGGTACTCAAGAAAATTCGTTTCATTTCCACACAGATTGCGCACGCATCCAAAACGCTTCAGAAAAAGTCGATTGAAATTCTGACCATGATTCCGGTGGTTCTCGCGCATAATGCGCAGTCGCTGGAACAGGAACGCTACAAGAAGCTGAGTGATCAGCTTTCTGCGGCATCATTCAAAAGCAGTATTTTTTCCAATATGGTGAATCCCATCAATGAACTGGAAACGCTGATTGCCATGATCGTGCTGTTCAGTGTGATTCTTTTTGTGGTTCACGATCCGCATCTGACACCTTCTACGATGATCGTGTACTTCTATTTGGTGATGAATTCTGCCGTGAAGTTCGCGACGATCACGGGTTTTCGTTCTCAGATTGCCAATGCGTCTGGACCGGTCACCGAAATTTTAACGGTGTTTAACAATGAGGAAAAATTCAGGGTACCCGGTGGTGCGCAGTCTTTCACGGGACTGCAGAAGTCCATCGACTTTCGTCATTTTCATTTTGCCTACCCCGGCAGTCGCGAGGTGCTGGATGATATTTCTTTTTCAGTCGAAAAAACAAAAATGACGGCGATCGTTGGTTCAACGGGATCCGGAAAAACAACGCTGATGAGTATTCTGATGCGTTACTACGATTGTAATCCGGATATGCTGTTTATCGATGATACGGATATCCGCCAGTACACACTCGAATCACTTCGTTCGCACATTGCGCTGGTCAGTCAGGACACACTGCTTTTCAATGATACGATTGCCAACAATATTACCTATGGTTTCAAAAATATTACGAGGAAACACCTGCAGACAGTGGTGGAGGAGGCTTCTCTTGCCGAATTCATCGCGACACTTCCGCACGGGCTTGATACGATTGTGGGGGATCGGGGTTTGCAGCTTTCCGGCGGTGAAAAACAACGAGTATCCATTGCACGTGCGCTCCTCAAAGGTGCGGATATTCTGATGCTGGACGAAGCAACCAGTTCACTCGACAGCCGGACAGAGGCTCTCATTCAGACTGCTATCGACAAAGTGACCAGAGGTAAAACGTCTATTGTGATTGCGCACAGACTGTCCACGATCAAACATGCCGATAAAATTGTGGTCATAGAACATGGCAAGTGCGTGGAGCAGGGATCGCTCGAAGAATTGCTGGCGCTGAAAGGAGTCTTTTATTCCTATTGGGAAGCGCAGAAATTTTCATGACATCAAGTGATCACATACCATTGGTGAGCGTGGTGATGCCGGTGTATAACGGTGAAAAATACGTGCGTCAGACCATGGAGAGTATCCTCAGGCAGACCTTTACCGACTTCGAATTTTTGATTGTCGATGACGGATCAACAGACAGAACATTTGCCATTGTGCAGGAATATGCAGCGAACGATTCCAGAATTATTGCGATACATCAGGAAAATAAAGGGAAGCCGGCCACCCGTAATATCCTGTGTGCACTGGCGAGAGGGACGTACATAGCTGTGACAGATAGCGATGACATCAGTCTTCCGGAGCGTCTGCAGGAAGAAGTACGTTATATGGAAGCACATCCTCAGATCGGTGTCGTGGGAACATGGGCAGAATGTATTGATGGCACGGGGAGAGTGACAAAAGTACTGCGTCATCCGTGCTCACCGGCAGTGGCCGTCTGGTCACTGTTTTTGCGAAATCCGATTTCTCACAGTGCGGCACTCATCCGCAGATCTGCAGGCGAAGACGTCGGTTGGTATCGTGATTACGCATCCGATGATTATGATTTATGGTCCCGGATCAGTGCGAACTATGATATTGCGAATATTCCGCAGATCTTGGTGCAGTATCGTGTCTGGGCGGGAAATTTTACTGCCATGCATGAGGGGGCCGAGGAAGCAACGGCGCGCATTGTTATTCGTGAACGGTCAGCATTGCTCCTCGGAGAGGATATTTCCGAAGACAGTGTACGAGCGCTGCGACTGGTGATGGAAGGAGGCCAGATCTTATCTTCGGATCAGATCAGTATGGCTTCGTCTCTTTGCCGGCGTCTTTCTGCTGCATTCATGCGGAGCCGGCCGCTTTCCTTTTCTGACAGGCAGCAGATACGGACGATCGTATCAGAGTACTATTTTTTATTGGCGCGACATGCCGCACGCTATTCGTTCTGGTGGATGGTTCTACTTTGCAGTCAGGCACTCGTAGAAAATCCCTTGTTCTTGTGTCGCATGGTTCCCCGCACGTTCAGGCGTTTCATCGGGGCTCTGCAGAAGAAATTTTCAGGAGAGTGACAGGATACGAAGGATTATTGTCCTGATAGGCAACCGTCCAGTCAGACGACAGACAGTGGGACTGGAACCATTGATGGCGTTTGGCGCCTTCCAGAAGGAGGTACCGGATCCGAAGATTGTGTGCCACAGAAAGGCTGCAGTGCTCTTCAAAGGTGAAACTTTGTTCCATCCATGCCGGATCGTATCCCCAGATAGAATACGGCCCGATGGAAAAGCGTCCTGTATTGACCATCAGGAGGTAACGGGGATTGTCGAGGACTTGCTCAAATTCATAGTCTCTGGAGGTATATTGATAAAAATACTCTTTTTGATCGGTCGACTTTCGTATCCATGCATAGAGTCTGGATTGCGCGGGAGTCACCGTTTTCAGTGATGCAAAAAGCGGCTGCGCATGGAAGCGCATATCTGGAATCAGTGTATGTGTCATGACATAGAGAAGAGCGGACAGTGTCATCGCACAGATCAAAACAGATCGCAGCCATTTTTTTGGGAAGAGCCACATTGCCCATTCGCTTTTCTGCAGAACAAGCGGAGTGACCAGTGTCATCAAAAAAACATACACAGTCCATAACCTCCGCACATCGCGTGGCAACACGGGATGTGAGAAGAAAAAGGGTAAGAGGAAAAAAGGAACTGCCGCAACAGTCAGAATACAAAAACTCGGATGCACTATTTTTTTGCGGATGATCAGCAGGAAGCAGCAGATGTGGATAATGAGACAAAGTCCAAAATCACGCGCAAATGCAAAAACAGTTAGGCAGTACTGTGGATTCTCCTCAGGAGAAAGTGACCATAAAAAGCATACCGCCCGCGGATTCCATATGAGTGAGCCCATTGTCTGAGTGGTTGCCGGAAAGAGCACGTGCACGAATGCCCCCGTCAGCACTCCTCCCTGTATGATCACAATGCACAGTCCGGCAATGCATGCGCCCCACAGAAGAGGGGAAGAGAGAAGTGGCATCTGCTGTCTTTGTTTTTTTGCCTGCAACATCCGTAAGGCAGCGACACAGACGACGCCCGCGACTAGTAGTACGAGCGTCGATTCCATACAGAGAGCGAGGGCACTGATACTCATGAGCAGAAATATGCCGAGCATCCATTGCATCTTTCGTGGTCTCACTTCCTCACCCAAAGAAAAAAGAAGCAGACACCCAAGAAAGATGGGCGACCCCAGCCCGACGGTCGGCTGTAAAAAATTCATGATCAGAGGCGATGCGCCCCAGTTGTTCAAAAAAAGCCAATTAAAACGGGCGAAGGGGAATGCCATTGGATAGCGCAGGAAGAAAAAGTGATACATATCCTGTAGCCAATAGACGCCGTTCAGCCACATCCATCCTCCTGCGAAGAGACAGAACAATCCTCCGACGAATGCAGTGCCCCACGAAGCGTTCCAGCGCCGCAGCAATGCAAGCGATGTGAACAGTACGCAGAGGAAACATACAAACAGGAGTGAGGAATAGGCAAAAGGAAGCGACACGCCCGAAAATGCATGCAGCATTCCCTCAAAAAACTCCGGACCGAAGTGATAGCTAAATATCTGATCGGGTTCGACGGGCGTACGAACGGGGACATTTCCCTCGGCAATTGTCATCGCAAGCGGATAGCGATTCCATGTCCCCGCATCCGTCGCGAGTGAGCGCAGAAAAAAAGGGAGGACTGCCACCATCAATGCGATGCATGACCACCGAAGCCACGGTGGTGGCGTATCGTTCCCTGTGCCCCATGACCAGAGTGAACAGAGTGTCCTTTTTCTTCCCATCGTGATGAGTGCATACAGCACGAAGAGGGAAAAAGTGATGTGCACCGCAGCTCGCACACTGACGATATGTGCGAATGCGTATGTGAACATCAACGGAAATACCAACATGCCTAACACTGTCAGAGCCCGATGTTCTATCCACGACAAATGCCGAGCCCCGCCACATGCGACACACTGATTGGATGCATACCATGCTGCATACCAAAATGCCGCGATACCTATCCAAGAAATCATAGCCAAAAGTGTACCGACAGCTGAGACTTCCGCAAATTTTCAGGATGAATGATCCAGTGGAATAGTGATCCGGTTTCCAGATCCCTTCTTCATCTGCGTGCAAAAATCACGGATGACTTCCAGCATGTACGAGAGCATCTCATTGGTGAGCCCGGGATACACGCCCATCCAGAAGACATTGTTCATGACAAAATCCGTCACGGCGAGATCACCGATGACACGTTTTGCCGTATTTTTATAGGCGGGCTGTCGTACCAGATTTCCGCTGAAAAGCATGCGAGTGGCGATCTGATGTTTTTCCAGATACCCAACAAGCTCATTGCGTGTGAAAGGTGCGTCGTCTTTGACGCCGATCGTAAACCCGAACCAGCTGGGATTTGAATGTGGAGTTGCTTC
>CALREJ010000046.1 GCA_943355155.1 Candidatus Peribacteria bacterium | reverse complement strand
GTGGTGACAACATTTTCAGACATCAGTTGTTCCGACCAAAAGAGTGCCCGCGCCGCCGCATCGACACGTGGAAGCGAAGCAGTGGGGGTGGTTACTTCTTTGCTGCATGCAGAAAAAATGAGAAGCAAGCTACACAGCGCGATGGTTTTTATAGTCCTAGGCACGGATGTTATTGTAGCGGATTTTTTGATGGTGGCACTTCGATACAAAAACGTGTCATCCTGAGTATTTTTGCTCGAGCAAAAATGTATTGAAGGAGTGACACGTTTCACTCAGTGTGACACCTTTTTTGTAATTTTAATATCGTCCAAAAAATGTGATCAACACATGAGTAGAAAGTGTGAGCAAGATCAAATATTGTTTTCAACTAGAAACATAGGTTTTACCTGATATATTTCACGCAATCTCTTGAATAGTACTTTTGTTCACAGCCCATGTTTGAGTCACTCACTACCGAAGCGAATCAGATCCTAAAAACTCTGTATGGAATCAAAGATGTGTTCGTCGATTTCGAGCCACCCAAAGATCGCACGCATGGCGACCTAGCAACATCCGTTGCCCTCCGCATTGCTAAAAATGTCGGACAGTCTCCGCGTGATATTGCCGTGCGCCTTTCGGACGGTTTGTCCACGTCCACATCGATCGAAAAAGTAGAAGTTGCGGGTGCGGGGTATGTGAATATTTGGCTGAAGCCCGATGCGCTTTTGTCGGAATTAAAGCAAACGTCCGAAGCGTGCGTTTCTCAAAAAACCAGAAAAGAAGATCCGGTGATTATTGAATTTTCACAGCCGAACATTGCAAAGCCGCTCGCAATCCATCACATCATCGGAACAGTTCTGGGTCAGGCATTGGTGAATCTGTATCGTCACTCCGGTTATCCTGTTGTGAGTTGGAATTACATAGGCGACTGGGGAACGCAATTTGGAAAGCTTGCAGTTGCGTATGAAAAATGGGGCAAGAAGAAGCCGGTATCAAAGTATTCTCTCGATGAACTTCTCGAACTCTATGTACAGTTTCATAACGAGGCAGAAAAAGACGACACATTGGAAGACCTTGGACGAGAAACATTTCTTGCACTTGAAAAGGGCGACGAAAAACTCCGCGCTTTTTGGGAAGATGTTGTGACGGTGACCAAGTCGTCACTTGCAGATATTTACAAACGTCTGCATGTGTCATTCGATCTTGATATGGGAGAGAGTTTTTACGAAGACAAAATGCAGCCAGTACTCGACGAAGGAAAAAAGAAAAAAGTCTTTGTGGAGGGAAAAGAGGGAGCACTGATTGTGGAATTTGCAGAAGAGAAAAATATGCCCCCCTATCTTGTATTGAAGGGGGACGGTGCAACGCTCTACTCCACACGCGATATTGCCCAAATGCGGTATCGCATCGATACCTACCATCCACAGGAAATTCTTATTTGTACCGATATTGCGCAGCAACTTCATTTTCAACAGCTTGTAGAAACGTGCACGATGCTTAGCTGGAAATTGCCAAGCTTTGAGAATGTTCTTTTTGGTCGCATGCGCTTTGTAGATCGATCGATGAGCACACGCAAAGGAAATGTGTTGGAACTGGAACACGTCATCGACGAAGCGGTGAAACGTGCCCATGACATTATCAAAGAACGCGGTGAATCTATACAAACCGATGCCCCCGAAGAACTTGGTGAAATGATGGGAGTGAGTTCTTTGGTGTATGGAATCCTCAGCCAAAACCGAAAAATGGATATGGTCTTCGATTGGGACAAGATGCTGAGTTTTGAAGGAAACAGTGCACCGTATTTGCAGTACACACATGCTCGGGCGAAGTCGGTTCTTCGAAAGGCCGGTGGTGAGCAGCACACGTGCCCGAAGCAAATTCCTTCACTTGCACCAACGGAGCGGGGACTTGTGTCGAGTCTTCTGATGTTTTCGAAAGCAATCGAAGATGCGCGCAGTGAACATATGCCACACAAACTTGCAAATTATTTGTATCAACTCTGTCAGGATTTCAATATGTTTTATAACACCGAATCGATTTTGCAGGCAGAGGGTGAACCTCGCCAACTTCGTCTTTTTCTTACTTCCCTCACCGCAACCGTCCTCAAGTCGGGCGCGGAACTTCTTACTCTGCGTGTCCCTGACCGCATGTAAATTCCTTCCACTTTTTCCCATGACGTATCGTTCATCTTCTAGAAATCGTTCCGCAAAAACAGTCCGACCGTTTGTCGCATTCCTTTTCATCGCATCCTTCGGGATCCTGTTTGCAGGGTGCAAAGGCCCCGAGGACGTCGCGGACAATCAGGACTTTATTTTCACACAGGAAAATGTGGATCAGTCACATCAGCTTGCGGAGAATGCGATCAAAGAAACCACAGGATCCGGTGCAAAAAGCGGATCGGGTTCGCCGTATTTGGAACCGATCGATGCGAGTGGAAGTGTGATGAGCGATGTGGTGCTCGATCTCTCGATGGTCAGTACGTATAACGCCATTCGTACGGGGGAAAAATTTTCGGACAAAGATGTCTACAGCGTCACGAATACATTCCTGAATGTTCGGAAATCCACATCAGCCAAAGGGGAGTCTATCGATCGTCTGAACTATGGAGATTCGGTCCTCGTGCTCTCGTTCCCGACAGCATCGTGGGCGGAGGTGCAGCTGGCGAATGGATCGCAGGGATTTGTGTCGTTGAAATACATCGCGAAAATCACGACGGATGAAAAACTGGTGAGTGAGAAAAAGAAGTATGAAGGAAAATATTTCGTGCACTATCAGTTTGTGAATGTACGAAAAGAGGCGAATCAAAAGAGCGAGAAGGTCGGTGAGATTCCCGGCGATATGATCGTGACGCCAACGAGTATCAAAGACGGATGGGCGCAGGTGATGGCAAATGGTGTCAGTGGATATGTCGCGATGTCGTACCTTACGCCGTTTTCACCGAAGTTCCTTGTGCGTCAGAATGAATTCACGGTTCCGGTCCTCACGTATCATCTTACGTCCGGTCAGGAAGACACTGTGCTGCAGGCATTGACGACGCATGTTGCTTCTCTCAAAAAATCTGGCGTGCGATTTATCACGTTCTCTGGTTTCCGAGATCGTTTGCTTGCACAACAAAAACAGGACACTCGTATTGATGGGAATAGCGTGATCGTCGCGATCACGGGGCTCAAGGCAGATAACGTGAAAAAGGTGTCTGATGCGCTTAATAACGCGGGCATCGACGCGACACTCTTCATAGAAACGAAGAACGTCGGGTTCAGCGGTATCACTGAAAAAATGCTCCTTACTCTTCAGGCCAATGGATTTGATATCGAGTCCTCAACACACACTGGTGATGATCTCCGCGCACTCACAAACGCACAGGTCAGTCTGGAAATGACACAGAGCAGAAAACTTCTGGAAGAGATGACACACAAGACGATCTCCGCAATCGCATATCCGGCAGGCGGCACGAACGATCGTGTGATGCAGATGGCAAGTGATGCGGGCTATTTGCTCGGACTGAGCACCGGTTCCAGTCGTACCTTCACCCGCGATCAGCTCCTCTCGATCCCCGGGATCGATGTGTTCCCGACGATGACGGCGGAGGATGTTGTGAAGATGGTGATGGGGAAGTAGGAAGTAGGAATTAGGAGTTAGGTTCCTGTAATGAAAATTAAAAACGTGTCATGGTGAGGACGCTCGAACCATGACACCTCCATAAAGGAACGTGTCGCCCATTCGAGCGTCCTCAGGGTGACACATTTTTCATTTGTCATGCATGATGACACCTTTTTTACTTCCTCTTCTGATTCAACATATTCGTAATCTGCTCCGTAATCGCAGCCTGATTCGACATTGCGGATTTCGTTGCTTGGTCTGTTATTTTTTTGAGGATGTCATCTGTATGCGTTGATAGATACCATCCACTCCAGATGAAAAAGACGAGTGTTCCTATGGAAATCAAACTTTTGATTGTTGAACCAATCGTGCGCAAGCGATCTCGTCGATCCATGCGGTGAAGGTATTCAATAATTTGATCGAGCTTGTCGTCGTCTGGGGGCATGGACGCAGTATGAATTGAAAATTGATAATTGAAAATGGAAAATGGAAGACGTTCCTAGAATTTCTTTTACTTACCAATATAAAATCCATTTATATAGTTCGCATTATACCAGTTTTCAGCCTCTTTTTTGGCTGCCGCTTCCCATATTGGTTCCATCTTTTTCTCCCATGCAATTCGATTATCTACTGCTTGTATGCAAGCATCTTGATATTCAGGAGCATTTATCAAAAGGGATACTGCTTCCTGTAAATCTCTTACCTCTACTACAATTAAATTGCTTTCTGATTGTCGCTGGTCTGCTATTTTGCCGGCTTCTAAATGTAAATCCCATTTGAATTTCCCGATAATATCACGAATGATGCGATGGCTGTGTTCAGGAAAATCAACATTGTCCGGAATGATTGCCGTCCTACCAGATGCATATGGTCTTCTGTTTGGTTCGCGCTTTTTCTTTTTTTTGCTTTTATAAAGTAAGGTTTGTTCACCCTCTATCAGTTTTGAAGCAATGCCCATTCTTACTGCCGTTACAAGCACGCCCATTCTGTCTATATAAATTGTTTCAGAGGATCCTCGTCTTTCGCTGGCATTTTCCATGGTGAGTGTCTCAAAATCATGTCGTAGCTGACTAGCCATGATTTCTAGATAGCCCCAAGTCTCCTTACTAAAATCTTGATATCGGATTAGTGGTTTAGCAGCCAGATCTCTTTCTGCAGTATTCATAAAAGCATTTTATACTGAAAAACTCCTTTCGCAAGTCCCTAAAACCCCCGTCGCCACTTCCTTACCTGCTCAAACGCTCGTGTGAGGTAGTAGGTGTTGCTCAGGGGAATATCGAAGCAATGAACGAGAGGGAAGGGTTTTCCTCCAAATCCTGTTTTGAATGTCGTGACTCCTGCGAAGGGATGGTTTTTGTTGATGATTATTTCTTCGCCATTGTCATGGATTTTCCTTGGAGCGATGCCCCAGAAATTGTAGATGCTGTCTCCACGCTGGAGGGCTTCGTGGATCGCTGTCCATTGGAGCAAGTAACTCGCGGGGATCTTGGCGTATTTATGCGTGCTCGCGCCATGGTGATAGCTGGTGACGCCTCCGTAGGTCATGTGCACGGACGCGGCGATCGGTTCATCCAAATATTTTGCGATGTAGACGATTGCTTGATTCTGCGGAGCAAAATGTTTCACCTGCGCGCGAATGAAAGACTCGCGGTAGGGGACAAAGTGATGACGTTTGTAGGTTTCTTCTTGGAGTTTGAAGTAGATGTCGAGGTCGGAATTGGGATTTTTTGAAGCAGTAACAGTGACACCTTCGCGCTCTGCACGACCGATCAGATTCCGCGTCGTCTTTCGCATATCCATTTTTATTTCATCGTCGCTTCGCGCTTCAGAATTCCTATCAAACACATCATCCTGCCATCGATCCACCGTGCGAAGGGGAATGTACCATGTGTATTCGGAGAGGAGGTGGAGGGGGGAGGGGAGGGATTTCTTTACATCAGGAGTAAAAGGAGAAAAAGGAATGAAAGGAGTAAAAGGACTTATTCTCAAAAAACTGCAGCGATGTTCGACGGCAATATCTGAAAGAGCCTTAACTAATTCATTCCACAAAAGCTGGTAGCCGGTGGCTGGTAGCCGGTGACTAACGATCGGTCCATACTGCACCATCAAATGTCTCCCACGTTTTGCCGGCACCACGATTGCTTGGCAGATTGCGATGATCTCATTTCCTTCTCGTACCTCAAGTCTTATCGGGTCTTGTCCAATTTCCTGAAAAACGTCACCCATCGTCCAGCTTTGTAAGAACGGAGAAAATCGTTGGGCTTTCAAAAAATCTTCCCACTCCTGCCGTTTTGTAGAGGGCTGAACAATCATGCGTGGTGGATGAGGGGATCGAGAATTTCTATGAGTTCGCGAGCTTGTTCCTCTGTCATTGTCGGATGTGTGGGGAGGGAGAGGATGCGTTTACTGGCGCTTTCTGCATGCGGATCAGAGCCATCGAGGTAGCCCGTTGCAGACATATCGACATCGTCCGGACACACGACACAACCTGTCCATCCATCATCGAGGTGTATGTTTTTCTTTTTTAGTTCTCTGCGAACGTGAGAGGCGTTTTTCAGAAACATCGGGAATTTTTGCAGTGGCAAAATCGTGCTGGCGGCTGGCGGCTGGCGGCTCGTAGCTAGCGACTCAAGCATCGGCCACCCCACACTCTTCGCATGTTCTAAATATATTCCAGCGATCTTCCTGCGATGATCGTTGATCTGCTTCAGTTTGCTCAGCTGCCACATCGCAAGCTCGGCACAGACATTGGGCATGCGGTGGAGAGTGCGTGTCATCGTGCCTTCCTTTTCCTCTGGTTCCAAAATGGGGGTAAAAAGCTTCAATGCTTTTAGAACTTTGAGCGCGGGGCCTGCGAGTCCTTTTCCAATCAGCGGCCGCACGATGTTTCGCATGCGAGCCGGATATTCGAGGAGCTTTACGATCTCCCAGAATGAGAGATCTTTTGCATGTGTATACATCGCTCGCAGCTCGAGTGTGACTTTTTGATTACGGCTCAATGCTGCACCTCCTGTGATTCCCGAGATCGCTTTGTCGCGGCCAAAACTTGCGAATGCGAAGTCACTGTGGCGGAGGATTTCCTGTGGGCCGTCGGTGTCGGGTAAGACATGTGCGCAGTCCTCTATGAAGTAGATTTTCTTTTCGTCACAGAGCGCGCGTAGGGCTTTGGCATCCGCAGAAATTCCGAACGTGTGCTGGCAGATGACGACGCGGGTTTTTTCGGTGATGACGGCTTCCACAGACTCTACTGTCAGGTTCAATGAATCTTCACTGATATCTGCGTAGACTGCCGTGAGTCCTGCAGCATGAATTGCGTTTGGGACAACCACACACGTGTAGCCCTGCACGATCACCTCACTTCCGGTTGGCAGATGAAATGATTGCAAGAGTGCCAGCAAAGCTTCGCGACCGGTTGCGAATGTCACAGCGTCGTATTCGAAATGAGCTTTGAGTGCATGTTCAAATTTCTTCCCTGCACTTCCTCGCTTGTAGTTCCACGGCTGATACGAGAGACGGAGCGTCCGCATCAGATATTCGCGATCGACGTGGGGGCCGAAGGTGTGGTGGATGGGGAGGATGGGACTTAGGGGTTAGGACTTAGGACTTAGGAGTTAGGAAAGAGGAAGGAGTTTTTTTATTGCAGACTGTGGCATGCGGCCCAGACAGAGGAGGAGAGATTTGGGCGAGACGGGTTCGGTTCCATCATTCAAGATTTCCACTTTTTTTCCAAAGCCGCGCTCAAAAGCATTTACATTTTTTCCGGAAGTCATGACGACACGCTCGACTGAACTTGATGCAGCTTTTCCGAGTTCTTCCAGAAATTCATCTTCTTTCTTTCCGGTTTCGAGAAGGTCACTAAGGAGGAGCACGCGTGGTCTTTCGGATCTTTTGGAAGCCCAATGTAGTGCTGCGCGGATACTCAGGCGACTGCTGTTATAGGTGTCATCGACGAGCAAAACATTGTGTTCGTGATGGACGTGAAATGTGTGTGTGAGAGATTCGAAGGAAAGGAGTTCTTCGCGGATGCGATCATTACTGATTCCAAAATGCTGAGCCACTGCGATCGCGAGTATCACATTGCCGACGTTATGAATGCCATGGAGATGTATATCGTAGACTTCGCCTTTGAATCCAATTCTCAGTCCATTCTCAGTCTCTTCCACAAAATCACTTCTGAGCGAACATTCTTCGTGCGTTCCAATGGTGACTGCCGAGCAGTGACATCGTGATTGCAAATTCCTTGTTGTTTCATTGTCACCATACAAAAATGCGTGACCGTTTTCCGGAAGAGACCTCAGTAATTCACTGTTTGCTTCGACAATCGATTCTTCGGATCCAAAGAGTGCGAGGTGGTCAGATCCTAT
>CALREJ010000045.1 GCA_943355155.1 Candidatus Peribacteria bacterium | reverse complement strand
CACTCACTACCGCCGATTTTCATCTGTCCGCCGGCCATCATTGCAACCATTGGGCCTGCTTCGTCGATGTGGAGATATAACATTCCATTCACTACGCGAACCTGCATTTTTACTCGTTCTGCCTTTTTGATTCCCTCCTGAACATCCACAGTCATCCGTAGATTAACTTTCGCGGTTTGTAGATCTTTCGATTCTCCACTTTCCCCCTCCCCTTTTATCCATCCGGAGACATGAATGGAATCCATATTCATATGCACTTCATATGACACATCAGCCGCGCGACCCTGTATGTTTGCAGCTTCGAGGAGCTCATGATTTGTTTTAAATGATGCAAAGGCAATGCTCGGGATGATCACTGCAGAGGCGATTCCTGCTGCAAGGACTGTGCGAGAGAAAGTTTTCATGGAGTGGCGGGGAAAGTATTTTCCCCATCATACAAGAGCTTCTTTGGAATTACGACTCCATGATGTTCTGCCTGTACTGCAGCGCCTCCGCCACGTGTGCCATTTCGATGACTTCGGAGTTGGCAAGATCTGCAATTGTTCGTGCGACTTTGATGGTGCGGTGATACGTGCGGGCAGAGAGATGCAATTTTTCCGCAGCTTGTTTGAGCAGTGCTTCGGACTGCGTGTCGAGCGGACAAAACGTGTGCAGGTCTTTCACCCCCATTTCTTTGTTTGTGGAAAAGCGAGTTTCTCGGAATCGCGCTCTCTGGCGCTCGCGCGCAGCGACTACCCTCGCAAGAATCGTCGCGGTCGTGTCGCCGGTGGTGCGCGGTTTTTGCTGCAGGTCTTCGATGGGAACCGGCTGCACGTCGATGGTTAAGTCCATGCGATCGAGGAATGGTGCGCTGATGTGACGCTTCATCCGTGCCGCGCTCCCTGTAGAATATTTCGGAGGATTCATCGCTGCGACGAGGAGGAAATCTGCGGGGAATGTCACCGATCCATGGGCGCGGGTGATCGTGATGCGGCGATCTTCAAGTGGTTGACGAAGAACCTCCAGTACTGTTGCGGGGAATTCTGCGAGCTCGTCGAGGAAGAGTACTCCGCGGTGCGCGAGACTTATTTCCCCAGGACCGGGAACAGTACCACCCCCGACAATCGAGACACCGCTCGCCGTGTGATGCACCATGCGAAACGGGCGATCGGCCATGAGAGGCGTATCGGTTGAAAGTAAATTTGCGACGGAATAGACCTGTGTTACTTCCAAGGATTCTTCTTGCGTGAGTGGAGGGAGAATTCCTCTGAGTGCCTGAGCAAGTAGTGTTTTTCCAGAACCCGGTGCGCCACTGAGGAGCACATTATGCCCACCCGCTGCGGCGATCTCGAGTGCGCGCTTTGCGTGTTCTTGGCCGCGAATATCGGAAAAGTCGATGGGAATGGTGTGAGCAGGGCTCGATGCGGGCGGGAAAATTTCCTCGGGCTGACGTTCGCCGAGTAAAATATCGATCAGTTCTTGCAGATTTTTTGGGGCGATCACAGTGATCCCCGGCACAAGCGCGGCCTCGGGTCCATTCACAGATGGAACAACAAGCGTTTCAATCCCCGCATCGCGGCAAGCGATGGTTGCGGGAAGCACGCCGGAGACATGACGCAACGATCCATCGAGTGCGAGCTCGCCGAGGAATGCCATGCTCTTCACTTTTTCAGGTGAGACATCGATCAGTTCATGGACAAGGAGAATGCCAAGTGCAATCGGTAGATCGTACCGTGGCCCAATTTTCTTTACGTCTGCAGGGGCGAGGTTGATTGTGATATCACTTCCGGTTTTGATCCGGTGGCCACTCGCACGCAACGCATGTCGGACACGTTGTTTACTTTCCTGTACCGCGGTGTCGCCGAGTCCGACGATCGTGATGTGGCCTTCGCCGTTTGTGGCACCAATTTCAACGGTGATGCGTTCGCTCTTGAGTCCGATGGTTGCGAAGGATGTGAGTTGGGTGAGCATAGATAAGTGGGCAGGGAGTAGGTGGTAGTGAGTAGGACGTACGAATATTTTGGTGTTTTCCGTACGGCGTGAGTGTACTATCGTACACCTTTCTAGTAAGTGCAAGAAAATATACTGGACGTTCGTACACCTTCGGGACATAATTATCGTATGAGTCTCTTAAAAACAATCAAAGAGCTGATTGTGCCTGTCGCACTTGCGCCGCATATTGCGGTTGGGAAGGCGGGCGAAGTGATTGCAGAGAAGTTTTTGCGGTCACTTGGGTATAAAATCATTGACCGGAATGTGAAGGTCGGAAAGCACGACGAAATCGACATCATCGCATTTGATCGTAACGATAATGTGTATGTCTTTGCCGAAGTAAAAACACGCTCACGGTCAGACGTCGATTTTCGTCCGGAGCTCAACATCACGTTTGATAAACGCACCCGCATGGCTCGCGCTGCACGCAGATGGATGGCGGAGAGAAATGAAGATATTGGGTATCGGTTAGATGTGTTGTGTGTGGTCGAAGGGAATGTGGTCGATCATTTTGTGGAAGTGGCGTGGAGTTGATCACACAGTCCACATCACCGTCACCTCCCCCACTTCCATCACCCGTTTCACCGGCCAGCGTGCCTCTCCTTCGCTACTCGCCATCATCTCGTCCCAGACTTTCCGCTTTGCGTCGCCTTTGAGGAGCATCAAGCTGGAATTGGTCGAAGCAACAGCATTGAGCGAAAGCGTGATGCGATCGTGGATGGCAAACTTATCAGTTATTGTGTGATGCACGAGGGCAGAATCATCCATCAGATTCTCTGCGAGTGGCGGGAACAGCGAGGCAATGTGGCCGTCGTCGCCCATGCCGAGGACCGTGACATCCGTCAGATACTCATCCCAGAGTGTGTGCAAATCGAATGCGTATTTGTGTATGCATTCGTCGAGTGGAAGCGTGGTATTGGGGAAGATGAAGTTTGATTGCCCTTCGAGACGCGGTCTTCCGCTCCTCAGGGTGACACCGTTGAGTAACGTCTCTCGAATCATTTTCTGATTACTATCAGGGCTACTCGGATCAACGTATCGTTCGTCGATCAGGAAAAAATGCACTTTGGACCAATCCAGATTCTGTTTTCCGAGCTCTTCGTAAATTGGTTTAGGAGTAGATCCGCCGCTGAGCCCCACGATGCATTCGCCTCGCTCTGCAATCGCAGCATTGATTTTTTCAACGAGGAACGTAACTGCACGGGAAGTGAAATCTTGGGAATCAGATGTTTTGATGAAGTCGAGGAGCATGGGGGATTCTATCGGAACGCCGCACCCTCGGAGGGGTGCTTCTGTGGTGGATATAGTATTTCTATAGCAGCACCCGTCCCTGGGTGCGGAATTTTATGTCACAGCCACGTCAACCCATCCCTCGCGATCCACTCATCTGCTTCCTTTGGTCCTTTGGATCCTGCTGCATAGAGCGACAAGGGCGTTGTTTCTTTCCCGATGTGCGATTGCAATGGATCAATCAATCTCCATGCGGCGCGGACTTCTTTGAAGGTCAAAAACCATTGCTGATTGCCGTGGATTGCTTCGAGGAGGAGGAGCGCGTGTTCGGGGAGACATTCGCCGAAGCACACGAGCGGATCTTCCATGATCAGCGGGCGAAAACTTGGCTCAGTGCCGCCGACTTTTGTCTGGAGGAAAATTTTCATCCCCGCTTCGCCTTGGGCGATGATATCGATCCTGTTTGGAGTCGAACCTTTGCCGACCGCGTGCGGCACTTGGAATTGAATCGCAATGCGCGTTTCTTTTTTGTCCAAGCGTTTGCCGGATTTCAGATAAAACGGAACTCCTTCCCACCGCGACATTCGTGTCATCAGTTTCATCGCGATGAAGGTATTGGTGCGTGAGGCATTGTGGATCTCTTCCTCTTCCAGATACGAACCCACATGCTCGCGGCCGATTTTTCCGGCACCGTATTGTCCTTGGACGATCACCTCATCGAGGGACGTCGAGGGCGGCAGATAGATCTGTTCCACGGCATTTGTGCGGCTGTCGCGGAAATTACTTTCGTCGTCTTGGAGTCGCATCGTGAGGAGCGACGCCATCATCATGAGGTGACTCTGAAACATGTCGCGGAAGGTGCCGGTATTTTCGAAATACCCTGCGCGGCCTTCGAGCCCGAGTGATTCTGAAGCCAAAATCTCGACGTGATGAATGATCGTGTTCTTCAGCAATCGTTCGAGAACGGGATTCGAAAATCGCAGATAATAAATATTGCGGATCGCTTCTTTGCCGAGGTAGTGATCGAGCAGATAAATCTCGTCTTCGAGGAAACTTTCAACGAGCGTGCTATGGATATCTTCGAAACTCGCGAGGTCATGTCCGACGGGTTTTTCGACGATGCAGCGAAAACCTTTTCCCTTTTCATGCACGCCGCTCGCCGCGAGATTTGCCAGCGTGTCCTTGAACGATGTCGGTGGAATCGAGAGGTACGCGAGGCGCACAGCTTTGTCACCCTGAGCCGAGTCGAAGGGCCATCCCTTTTCGATCGTCAGCAGCATTTTTTTGAGCGCATCGAAATCATCCTTCTTATCATATTGTCCGCGGTGATAGTGAAAATGCGTCAAAAATTCAGAGAGCACTTTCTCGTTCACTTCGATCATGTCCGTGCGGACAGACACATCAACGAGCTTCCGAAATTCCTCTTCCGTCATTTCCGTCCTCGCAAACCCAACAATCGCATACTGCTCGGGTAATTTCTTTTTGAGCGCGAGTGTATAGAGCGCAGGATAGATCTTCAGTTTTGCGAGGTTTCCCGATGCTCCGAAGAGAATGAGGCTGAAGGGATGTTGAGCGTGTAAGTCCATAGTGAAGTTTCATTGTACGTCAGATCGAATGGTTTCAGAAAGATGAAAAGATATTGCACTTTGAAAAGGGAGGGGTAGGGTGCGGAACCAATGGAAATCGGTCCGCAATCTCCACAGGATCAGGAAGAAGCGTTTCGTAATGAAGACAGGTTAAAAAGGGTCTTACAAATGCTTGGAGAGGAATTAAAATATTGGCATCCTGAGCTTTACTGGAAAGCCAGAGGACAGCACGAATGCAGGGTGCGAATGTCTGCACCGCATTGCTGCCGAGAAATTCAATGGGGCATTGAGGATATTTGTGATGATTGTCGGTCAAGATTACAAGAACAGGGAATGCAATAATCGAATCATCTTGCTTCGGAAAAAGAGAAGGGTAGGGTGTGAAGCTAATGGAAGACTTTGCACATAGTTGTGGTGTCATTGCTGACCTATTGGTGAGACGGGGAGATAGTAGGGTAACGGATTTTCATCGAAGGATTCAGGCAGAAGCCCGCGAGGCCGGCGAAGATGCTTGTCGTTTTGAGCATGGCTGGACAGAAGCTTGTGCGAATGCGAAAGCGGGCATTTCTACGGTTTGTGAAGATTGCAGGAAGCATCTTTTTACAAGACATTCGGAAATAATGAAGCCCGCTCAAAAATAAATCCTCGTCAAAATTTTGTGAATAGCGTAACAAACTGATTTTTCCTGCGTTTGACAGGTTGAATAAGTATTACATTTCACTTTACATCATGACTCGCAAGATCTTCACCGAAGGCTCCCCCGTTCTCGTCGCACTGATGATTGTTGCGACCGTGAGCGCGTGCGCACGCTATTACCGTACACAAACCTTCACCCAGCCCGTGATGGCAGACACGCATGTATCTGAACTTGTCAGTAGCAGGTAATTGGGGCAAAAGTGATAAAGTATGTATTGACATATTTGTCATTTTTTGCAAAAATTGGGGTATGAGTGATACACCCAACATTAGCTCCATGGATCAAGCGGTTGTTATGCATGAATTTGCAAAAGTGGGTGCGCCTCGAAATTTTGACAAAGATTCGACGCGTCTGGATCCGGGGCCTGGCACGTTAATACCTCTAGGGCTTTTTTTAGCAGGGCTGGCTCTTTGGATGCGCCACAAATATACAGAAGTGTTGAATGGTATGGATGCGCCAATTGTGGAAGCAAACGCAGCTAGAAAACCTGGCGCAAAAATTTTCTACGATGGTGACAAAAAAGGTCATTACTAGTCCAATCCAATCCAAAGATTGAGAATATGAACAAGAGCGGTAAGGCTTACGAACTTCGCTTTTCAATCGTCGTCCCCGGATAATAATATTGAAGGATTTCCTCTGCGGTTTTTCCTTCTTTCGCCTGTCCCTTCGCGCCACATCCGGACATCCCGACGCCGTGGCCGCTCATTTTCATGCCTTCGCACCAAGGGTCTGGTTTGCTGGAGAAAATTTCTGCGAATGGGAAATTGCCCCATTTTGCCTCCGCAGGAGTGCGCGTGCGACCGTCGTCTGAACTGAAATACGGTGGCTTGATGATTTCTCCGTTTACGGTGAGCACTTGATTCTTCGTGCTTTTCACGGCGTTTACCCAGCGGCGATTTTCATCGGCAAAATCCGCGCCTTCGTAGCGCTGAAAAGAAGCGGCGCTGTCACTGCCGTCGTACGGCATTCCCTTAAATTTTCGGTGCGCAGGGTCCGTGTAATACGCAGCGTACGTCCGTGCTGCGATTGCGAAAGCGCGTTGCTTTTCGTAGAGCTCGGTGTCCGGTTCTTCGCCGATGCCAAACATATAATCTTCGAGCGAAACTTCATTGATAAGTGTGAGCTGTCCGTCGATGACGCGACACTCGATGATGCCGCGAAAATGCGTGTGGGCGCGGTTCCAACTGTCGATTCCCACAGTGCCTTCATGACCGTCGATACGGACGATGCCACGGTTGATCACCGCGTTATTTTTTGTGGCGACGCAGTCTTGCTGATCGGCGCTGAGCACAATCGGCGTGCCGCCATTGACGGAGACAGTGGCGATTTCTTCCCAGTAGCTGAGGAGGATCCTGATTGTTGGCTCGTTGGCTGGTTTACCCTGAGTAAGATCGAAGGGTTGGCTCGTTGGCTCGCTGCTTGCTGCGGGTTTGTCTTGAGTTGAATCAAATTGTTCTTCGCCACGCTGGGAGGAAGAAGATGGTGTAGAAGAAATAGAAGATGAAGAAGTGGCAGAGGAAACCGAGCTGGTAGCTGGTGGCCGGCTTGCCCTGAGCGAAGTCGAAGGGTGGCTCGTAGCCCTCGTCCTCACCTGACTCCGCACTACCTGCGTCGGAATTTTCTCACTTCCGCGTGCGCCGAGCTGGCGTTTACCCGAGGCGACGAGCTGGAATTCCGTATCACCGAAGGTGAGGCTCGTGGTGCCTGCGTTGATCGGGAGCAAGACTTTCAGTTGCAGCAAGATCGACCCGTGTGTGGGGATTGCTTCAGGGGCGATGAGCTGATCGCTGATGGGGATATCCACACCGTCGATGACTTGCCACAGCGCGGCGGTCGGGGCTTCGAGTCTGGCAGAGGAAATTTCGGATCTTTTTCCAAATGCATTTTTCCCTGCGATGAAGCGTACGGAAAAGCGTACGGTATCCGCCGGTCGACCGGTGAGAATATTTGAACCGAGAGGCGACACGCCTTCGCGGATGATCGGCACTTCGCCCTTCGTTCCCTGCACGATTCTTTTTTGTAGTCGCTTGTCTGCGTTACTGACGTAGGGAACTGAGCTTGAGGAAGTAGCAAAAATTCTCGGCGCGACGGGGAAATCGATGCCGGTACTCAGCTTTTCTGTAATCACGTGTGAGCGCACCTGATCGAGCGTTTTTTTCACGTAGTAGCCGGGACAATCGGTCTTGAGCAAATCTCCGTGTCCGACAATCGGGGGAAGGGTTGCACCGTGGTACTCGGTATTTTTTGAAGGATCAATGTTGTATGTTTTGGAAAGATCACTCAGCAGCCACTGCAAACTTTTCATCTGCACCTGCGTCGGTTTTTCGATGTCAAAATTCCCAAGCATCGCGATGCCGATCGTGTCGACGTTGTGACAGTAGGCGTGGCCGGCCACAACCAATTTCCCGCCTGATTTTCCTTCATAGATCTGGCCTTCGTCATCGATCACGTAGTGGTAGCCGATGTCGCCCCAGCCGCGATTGTCC
>CALREJ010000044.1 GCA_943355155.1 Candidatus Peribacteria bacterium | reverse complement strand
CATGCCGTACTCCATTCGCTGGCGCTTCTCAAAGAAATTAAATAAATATGAATCCCCACACCTCCATCACCGCCGCTATCAACGCCTTCAAGGCAGGAAAAATGGTCATAGTCGTCGATGACGCCGACCGCGAAAACGAAGGCGATATTGTGATGGCCGGGGAATCGATTGATGACGAAAAAATGGCATTCATCATTCGCTATACGGGCGGCGTTGTCTGTGCACCGATGAGCAATGCTGTGGCTGATAGATTGAAACTTCCCCCAATGGTTGAGCAAAATACCTCACGCCTCGGGACGCCCTACACGATCAGCGTAGATGCAATCGAAGGAACGACGACGGGAATTTCCGCTCATGATCGCGCAATAACCGTACAAGTCCTTTCCAGCCCTGCAACAAAACCATCCGATCTCCACCGCCCCGGACACATATTCCCACTCCGAGCAAAGGATGGCGGCGTGCTCGTACGCACTGGTCACACAGAGGCAACCGTTGACCTCTGCAAGCTCGCAGGGCTCCGCGAAGTCGGAATACTCAGTGAACTCATGCACGAAGACGGCACCATGATGCGCGGCGAAGCAATTCAGGATTTCTCGAAAACTCATACTATTCCCGTCATCACCATCGCAGATCTTGTGGCTTTTAGAAGACAAAATGAAGCCCTTGTGCATCTCGAGGCCGAAGCAACGATCGAAACAGAAACGGGTTCGTGGAACTTGAAAGTATTTAAAGATGTCGTGCACGGAGCCGAGCATGTCGCACTCGTCAAAGGAGTAATTGATGGAAAAATTCCTGTCCTCGTTCGCGTCCATTCCGAATGTCTGACAGGTGACACGTTCGGATCACTCCACTGCGATTGTGGGGAACAGCTGCATGCAGCAATGGTGAAAATTAATTCCGAAGGATCCGGTGTTATCGTCTATCTTCGCCAAGAAGGTCGCGGTATCGGACTTGCGAATAAAATCCGTGCATACGATCTGCAAAATAAGGAGGGGCTCGATACCGTGGAAGCGAATCAGAAGCTTGGCCTGCCTGTCGATTTACGAGAATACGGCATCGGCGCTCAAATGCTTCGTAGTTTAGGAATTCAGAAAATGAAACTCCTCACGAATAATCCCAAGAAAATTGCGGGGCTCGAGGGTTTTGGCCTAGAAGTAACAGAACAGTTACCACTTGAGATCATCCCGCTTTCCGATCGCCAAAAGAAATATTTGAAGACTAAACAGGAGAAGATGGGGCATTTGCTGCATTTGTAATCACTAGTACTCAGCGATCATAAATTCATCTATAGGTTTGAATCCGAGTGATGCATATACTTTCAATGCCGGCAAATTATCATTGCGACAAAAGAGAATCATGGATTTTCCACGACTGATCCAATACGAGCACACAGCGCCAACTGTTTGCTTTGCAAAACCCTGTCCTCGAAAATCCGGATGCGTTCCGACACAACCGATTTGTGCAAAGTGCTCCGAATAGCCATGAATGCTTGCCTGAGAAATAATCTGACCATTTTTCTTAAGAAGAAACATATCTTCAGGAAATATCCTTTTCCGATCTTTTCCTCTGATCTCCTTATTCACGTCCGTATCGTTTGCTAGGCGATCCAGACGAATAATACTATCAATATCACCTAACGTTCCCATGACGACATCTGTTGTTGGAAGCTGGATAAAATCCTCTGGTTGAAGAATAAAAACTGTTTCGTCTTTTTCCTTTTTAGGCTTCATTCCATGAAAGCGAAGTCTCTCAATAGTTGGTACTGCATATCGTTTAAAACTGGGAACAACTTCAATGAGCAATGCCCGCTCAATAATGCGATCGACGAACTCATGAACAATCGAATCTTTCTGTGCATTAATTGCAAGGCTGCAATATCTTCCGAAATATGTCGCAAGACCTGCAAGACGATCATTCTCAAAATATCCGAGAAAAACATTCTCTGAAAAAGGATCTGACGTTCTATTGAAACCACCGATAACAAACATATTTTCCTGCTCTCGTTTGTAGGCAAACGCGAGAATATCTTCCTTGTCGGCGGCTGTAAGCTCTCGGATCATGGTTTCATTCTACTATAGACTAACCAAATTCACCTCCATATCCACCATCCCCGCTTTTTTAAATACTTCCCAAGTCCTCGATCCACCCTCCACAAGTATGCTCGTAAGCCCATTGAAATCATTTCCCTGAGGCGAAAGCAAAGCTGACCAAAGGCCATTCCAATCAAATACATCAGCATTTTTTGCAACAGCAATCACCATCGCTCCGTTCGATTGAATGTCAGAAGCACGATCGAGATTCTCTTTACTTGTAATCACAATAGTCTTGTGTGCATTATTATCATTCAAAACCTTTGCGATCCGAGGAATTCTTAGCTGAGGATCCAGAATAATGCGCCACGGACAATATGCGTTCAGCCCTAATGCAAGCCTTGTATCGAGTATTGGGTCGTCATTGATAATTGTCTGCACGCCAACCAAAATTGCATCATGTTTTGCTCGGAGATTTGTGTGGTTCCAAACGTTCTGATCATCGGAAGTAATTTTCAAAGGTGATCCATCCTCATTCGCAATTTTTCCATTGGTAGCTTTTGCTGACTTAAGAGTTATCCAGGGTCTACCTTTGGTTCGTACAGAGACAAATCCCCTATTCAGCCATCCGCATTCAGTGGGGAGAATCGGACCAATCACATGTACGCCGGCAGCTCGAAGCGCTGCAATTCCTTTTCCAGAAACACGCGGATCGGGGTCGAGCATACCCACAACGACATTTTTGATGCCTCTTTCAAGAATAATCTCAGTACAGGGAGGATTTTTCCCTGTGTGGCAACAGGGTTCAAGGCTTACATAGAGGATATCTTTTGATCTAATTTGTAGATCATACTTTTTCAATAATTCTACCTCTGCGTGCGATTCTCCAAATTTTTTGTGATATCCCTCTGCAATGATTTTCTCTTCTCGAACGAGGATTGATCCCACCATTGCGCCGTTACCGACTTCTTGCCTACCCATTTCTGCAAGCTGCAGGCACCGATGCATGAAGAACTCATTTTTCATACTGAGAGTATGACACAATATTCGTCATCTTTCTCATTTCAAACGTATTAATACGTTGGTACTGAGTAAAGAACATTTAAATTTCTTTAGTACTATTCTCTCTGAAGACATGCATTGATAAATGCCCGAGCAATTCCTGCTGCTAACTGATCTTCCTGTGGTTCCATTCTTTCCGGATGCCATTGGACGCCAAGGAAAAAAGGTTTTCCATTAGGATCATTCCACTCAACAGCTTCAATAGTTCCGTCATCTGCGCGCGCTGTGACACGAAGTGTTTCTGCGAGTCGATCAACTGCCTGATGGTGAGAGCTGTTTACCTTTCCCTCTGTTGAATGAGCGATTTCTGAAAGAATGGAGTCGGGCTCAATAGTTAATAGATGTTCTGCATCATGATTGTCATCAATTCTGTGATTGTCAGCTGTTTCTAGGTCGGGAATTAACGATCCACCAAGGGCAACATTTGCGAGCTGAATCCCACGACAGACAGCGAGAATGGGAATATTTGTCTTGAGTGCAATTGAGAACCATTCACATTCCTTAGCATCTCTCACAGGATCTATAGCACCACAGAGATCAGCAAATTCTGGTTTAGCATATCTTTTTGGATCGATATCTTCACCCCCTGTAAAAACAATACCATCAACCTTCTGAAGCATTTTCACAGCATCTTCATAAGAAAGAGACGAGAGCTCAACGGTCTCAACCCCCGGACTCACTTTCATGAGCCAAGGGGCGAACCGTTCTGCTTGCCAGTCGCCGATACCTTTCGAGATTGCGATGAGCATAATGACAGAGTGATAGTGACAGAAAATCAACGCGCTGCAATATTTTCGAGTAATGATCCGCTAAAACCGTTTCTGAGCGCTCGTTCAGCATTTTCGCTCAACGTTTCACATTGATCAAAAAGAAGCATCCCATTGAATTGAAAAGTATCACCATCTCGGCGAAGTGCAATCAGACGAAAGATTTGATCCGCGTTCCCCGATTGCGTAAGACGAATCAATTCCTCTGGATTGCCACGAAATTTTGCAGTCATCGAGATTATATTTTTACCGGCAGTTTCACCTTTGACAGATGAAAGTATTGCGGCGGACATGGCTGTCATGCGCAAATTGGGATCAATACAATAATACTTTCCCTCTTTGCTTTGTAATACATCGATGCCACCAATACCGTACCAACCTGTTTTTCGGACAGCAGGCAAAACTTGGTTGCGCAGGATACCTTCAAGAACATCCGGAACAGGGTCATTTTGCTTCACCATCCCACCCAGAAATTCACCTTTGGAAGATGTTAATTGCCTCGACATCCCAATGATATCAATTGGCTTGGTTCTATCTGCAGGAATACCAAATTGAATGCCATAATTTTGCTCCGGATCTATGTATTCCTGAACAAAAATCGTTGCATCGATTTCCGCAAACGCAGTCTTTGCTGCCATCAGATCATCCTGTGTTTTACACACACAGACGCCATCTCCGGAACTCGAGCTCGACACCTTAATGACACTTGGCACAGGAATGTCTCTCGCAGATAAAAGTTCTGCCCCGTTTTGGAATTCTGCAAAGGTTCTTGGAAGGTATGTTTCCGGAATCCATTGTTTCATTCCACGCTTGTCATTCATTAAGAGCATGAGTGATGTAGGGAGGCGATATTTGCTGCGCAGACTTTCTCGTTCATATGGTTGCGCCATCATGAATGTGCCATCCGGAACAATCCTCTGGAGTGCATCAGTAACTGCTTTATTTCGATCTTGGCCTGTAAGACTGGGAGATATCGCTTCGGGTAAACGCATGATTTGATTTTCAGGAATTGTCTGAATACCTGTTTCCTGAAGAATGCGAAGCATTTCTATCCGCGTACTAGCAGCGAAAGAAACAATGCGAATAGTGGGACCTGCGCAAACCAGAGGACGAGCAGACACAAGTTCCTCGATAGCAGGCGGGACACAGTTAAAAAATTGTGAGTCCGTACCAGCAGGATACCCATAAAAATAGGCGGTGTTGGGAGGGAAATAATCTGAAAGAGTTGGGTTCATAGAGAGGGGGTAAAAAAAAGTTAATCTAAACCGTTACGTATTCCTGCAATTACCTAGGAGCGAGCGGAGGATCAGGATCAAAGCCAAGATTTATCGGTTCGGGAGCAGGGAAAATGTTTCGTAAAAGAGTACGCACGTCTTCCGACATACGACCCCTTCGAATATAACGCTGGACATCCGGTGCGGAGAAGTCGACATCGCTCACTGTGCCGTCCTGATATGTCGCTCTTCCGGCGTATTTACCATAATAAAGAGGGGAATATCGCAAGAATGAGACAAGGACTTTCGTTTGATCGAAATTTTGAGGAGTTTCCATAATAAGAAAGGAAGAAAGATATAAAAAATAACTTCCCCATGGGACGCAGTGTGCTATGCAGAGAACGAATTGTTATTCAGGAATCTCAAGGCACAGGCTCGCGCTCACCATGGGGGTGATATGTGTGAGATGCCGATGAGAAAAGATTGAATAAGTCATAATAAATAAAAAAACCTCCCACATGGGGAGGAGTCGAGTCCGGAGTGCAGTGTGATTATTTGGCTTTCCCTAGATACTTCTGCAACGCCGATGCCGACCTCTCGCCATGGGGCTTCTCGGTCTCGGCATGCTGAGAAGAATCCTTCGGCATACTCGAGACCATTCGATGATGCCGATGAGCGTTGAGCACTTTGCGATAACCGCCCGCTCCGTTTTCAAGGAAGCTCGCAACTCTTGTGACTGTTGTTGTACTCGCTCCTGTAAGGCTCGAAATATCTCTGTAGCTTTTTCCCTGTGAAAGAAGTGTGGCGACTTCCAGCCGCTCAGACATCGCCTGCAATTCACTCAGAGTCGCAACATCGCGCATCAGATTCGCGATCTCTTCCTCGTTCTTACACGTTTTGATCGCAGCGACAAGGGATCGGAACCACGGTTCCTTGCGCCAGCTGTTTTCTATGAATCTTCTTTTCGACATAGGAACCCAGTATAAACATTCGTAAGCTCTGTGTCAACGTATTAATACGTTAAAATTAGGATAGGTTTTACAATGTCAGATCAGGAAGTTATACCTTGCTATCTGATGAAATTTCTTGAGAATTTGGCTTCGTATCGACATCATTGAACGCTTGCATGAGTCTCAATACTCTATCAGCTCGCACAGCCACATGGAGCACTGGAATCTCAACTCCTCTAGCAATGTAGAGTTCTGCTAAGCTGTTACGATACCGAATCACCTCTTCAAGCGGATTACTACAAGGAAACATATACAGATTATAACACATCACCCATTCGATCTCGACACCGTAATACCCGAACGTGAAGCAGCGATTTCCTCTGCCTTGTTCTTTGGTACTTTGGCGTAGTGGCTTGGTTCCATTGAGTAGCTTGCGCGGCCTTGTGTCATCGAACGAAGCTCTGTCGCGTACCCAAACATTTCGGAGAGTGGAACCTCTGCTGCGATCACCTTTGCCATGCCGCGATCGGTTTGACCGAGGATCAAGCCTCTTCGTTTATTCAGGTCACCCATCACGTCTCCGAGGTAGTTTTCGCTACAAACGACTTCAACTTTCATGATTGGCTCGAGGATCACTGGGCCTGCGCGCTTTGCTTGCTCTTGGAATCCGATTGATGCTGCAAATTTGTACGCCATTTCACTGGAGTCGACGTCGTGGTAACTACCATCGAGAAGTTCGACCTTCACGTCTACGACTGGGTACCCTGCGAGAATTCCGCGGGTCATACCTTCTTGGAATCCCTTATCGGACGGCGAGATAAATTCGCGGGGGATACGACCTCCGACGACGCTGTTCACGAATTCGTAGCCTTTACCCGGTTCCTGAGGAGTTAATTTGAAGACGACGTGTCCGTACTGTCCGCGACCACCTGTCTGCTTGATGTACTTGCTCTCGCCTTCGACTTCTTGCGTGATGGTTTCGCGGTAGGCGACTTGCGGCGTTCCGACGTTCGTCGAGACTTTGAATTCGCGAAACATACGATCGACGAGAATATCGAGATGGAGTTCTCCCATTCCCGAGATGATGGTTTGATTCGTTTCATCATCGGTGCGGACGCGGAATGTTGGATCTTCCTCGGCAAGTTTCTGGAGCGCCATACCCATTTTTTCCTGATCTGCTTTCGTTTTTGGTTCGATCGCAATGCTGATAACCGGCTCCGCGAAGCTGATACTTTCGAGCTGGATTGGTTTGCCTTCTTCACAAAGCGTGTCTCCTGTGCGCGTGTCTTTGAGACCAATGACGGCACCGATATCACCGGCTTGGATTTCTGAAATTTCTTCGCGGGAATTTGCGTGGAGGCGAACCAAGCGTCCAATACGCTCCTTATTGTTTGAACGTGGATTATACACAGCTGTACTGCTTTTCAGGACTCCGGAATAGACACGAACGAATGTTAGTCTTCCAACGAACGGATCTGTTGCGACTTTGAATGCGAGTGCAGAAAACGCTTCGTCGTTTGCGGGCTTGCGCTCAATGATTTCCTCTGTTCCCGGAACGTGTCCTTTCATTGGAGGAACGTCGAGAGGAGAGGGCAAATAGGCGACAACACCGTTGAGTACCAACTGCACACCGACGTTTTGCAAACTCGATCCACAGAACACAGGGTAGATTTTTCCGGACACAGTTGCCTGCCGGATGCCGCGGAAGAGTTGTTCGTCTGTGAGTGCGCCGTTTTCAAGGAAATGATCGATCATATCATCGTTATTCTCTGCAACTTTTTCCATGAGCACTGCGCGGTACTCGAGGACTCGTTCCTGCATATCGTCCGGAACCGGAATCTCGACAATATTTTCTCCGTGCTTTCCTTCGAACTTGAATGCCTTTTTCTGGACAAGGTCGATGATGCCCGAGAAATCACTCTCCGCTCCGATCGGAAGTTGCACGGCAACAGCAGTTTTACT
>CALREJ010000043.1 GCA_943355155.1 Candidatus Peribacteria bacterium | reverse complement strand
CATATAATAAGTCTCGTACAAACTGGTCAGTTTGATATGGGTGGACCTACAGTTTGGTTTAAACTTGGAGAAAAATTTCACGAGTCTCAAAATCCCCAAATTATGATTTGGGATGAAAATAAAAAAGAGCACGTCAAAGTAAAAAACTTCGTAATGGAAGCAATGCCAATACTCTTAAAATACAATATGCATGTACTAAGAAATGGTTTAACAAATATAGGAGTTGATATCGGTTTACGTGGAGATGAAAAAACTATGAATGGTCCAATTCTCTGTCCTAATTGTGGCGCACATGATTGGACAGAGCCTCGACAATTCAACCTGATGTTTAAAACCCAGCAAGGTGTCGTGGAAGGAGAAGGAACCGATATCTATTTGCGCCCGGAAACGGCTCAGGGAATCTTCGTAAATTTCAAAAATGTGGTGCAGACGATGCGACCGCGTTTGCCCTTTGGTATCGCGCAAATCGGCAAGTCGTTCCGCAATGAAATTACACCGGGAAATTTCACTTTCCGCACGCGCGAATTTGAACAAATGGAAATCGAATACTTCTTCGATCCAGAACGCACTCCTGCAGATCAACTATTCAAAGAATGGGAAAAACAGAGCTGGGACTTCATCACAAATGTCCTCGGCATCCGTAAAGAAAACCTTCGCATCCGCGCACACGAAGCAGACGAGTTATCTCACTACTCGACAGGCACGAGTGACATCGAATATAAATTTCCATGGGGCTGGGGAGAACTCTGCGCCGCTGCCGCGAACCGCACGAATTTTGATCTCACGCAGCACATGAAGCACAGCGGAGAAGATCTACACTTCACAGACCTCGACGATCCGACACGCAAGATCGTGCCGCATGTGATGGAACCATCTTTCGGTGCCGATCGCATCGCACTCGCAGTGTTGCTCGATGCGTTTCAGGAGGAAAAAGTTGAAGGCAACGATGATGTACGCACAGTATTGAAATTTAATCGCACCATCGCTCCGGTCGACATCGCTATTTTGCCGCTGAGTAAAAAAGAACCATTGATTGCGAAGGCAAACGAAGTGTATGAATTGCTTCTTGCGAACACGAACCTGAACGTCGACTTCGACGTCACCGGAAGTATCGGCAAACGCTACCGCCGCCAAGACGAAGTCGGTACCCCCAAATGCATCACGGTGGATTTCGGTACAGTCGGTGAAGACACCGCTCAAGGCGAAAAAGACACCGTCACCATCCGCGACCGTGATACGTTAACGCAGGAGAGGATGAATATTTCTGAGCTATTGGACAATCTACGCTAAATTGTCAGATTCTCTTGTCACGTCTTACAATCTTATTAGACTGCCCGCATGTCCGAATGCGATAATTTCAATGACAGCAATGCATCTTCTGAAAGAATGCCTATTGATGGAGAAAAAATTCAAACACTTACATCATTAGCTAAAATTCGTGAGTTTCTCATCTGCACAGAAAACCAAAACATCGATGATGCATACGTTGTCGATCAGATTTTTCAATTATGCGAAAGGGAACCGATGCATCTTCAAAATTTTAGGGAACTTTTTACAGAATTGTTGCTGATGCCTGCAGAAACACATCTTTATAAAGAGACACAATGGTTTCTTGCACATGGATCTCGATCGGAGCACAAAGATGTGTATGCATCGCTCTTTACACCACAAGATCGCGCACGTCTGCGATTGGAAAGTGAAAGACGATGTCATGATGCAAAATTAATAGAGCTCTGCGGCATAGGCGCACGAAGTATAGGAACCATAGAACAACTCAATGCAATTCTTAGCCAGCCCGGAATTTCCAGAGTTACAGTGGTAGCAAAATATTTTGACGCAATTGGCACAAACCCACCACAACAAACTATTGCAGATGTTGTTTTACCACTTGAAGCACATCCAGATCATTTCGTGCGAGAAACAACAAAATATTACCTCCGTCGCTCAGGGTATTATTCAGAAGAGGAATTTGCAAAAACCAATTCTTGACTCCCCCCTCTTCCCCACTATAATCCCCTCGTACATGTCCCGTTCGACCATCGTCCTCGGCGTCGTTCTCGTTTCGCTCGTTAGAGCGGAAGGCGAGCTGCGTGCGTAAGGTTTGAATCAAAAACCCACGAGCTCCCCTTCCAAGCGGAGTTCTGATTTTTAGTATTTCCCTTTTCAACTTATGGAATCAACTATAGAAATCACCGATTACATGATGTGCAGATCTCAAGAGGTGGGAGATGGATATAGAGTCTGCAGAATCTCATCCACTCTGCATGATTGGACAATCGTGGTTTTCCAAGAGGAAACTCGCATTGGGGTTCAAAAAACAGTCATGATTCCGATAGATGATGTGTTTATAGACAGTCATATGCAGAGACATGTGCGAGAAATGATTACATTTTTAATGAATGGAGCCTGTACTGAGGAATCACCAAAAAGTGCGATCGGCCTTGCAATCGCCAGTTGACCAGTGTATAAATTCTGCATTCACCTGTAGCCGATCGCTGCGGTCCTGATCCTGAAAGGATCACCCTGAGTAAGCCCAAGAGGGCGCATCGAAGGGTGCAACCACAAGGAAATCCTCCGCAACTCGACGAAATGACGCTATAGGACAGCCATGAACCACTCTCCCGCGCATGTGGGATCGGGTACATGGCAAGCCCCAAGGATGACTTCCATCGGATGCAGCAACAGGCTTCCGGCTGCTACGTTCCGGCTTTGTCAGCAAAAGCAATTCCTCTGTATTTCTACTCACTACTCACTATTTACCACTCACTCGTATGCCTATCCCCTCCGAAAAGCAGTTACTACAGGCCGCCTGTCACTTCGGTCACCCACAGCAAAAGTGGAATCCGAAAATCGCTCCGTACTTGTACGGGTCACTGAAAGGTATCCATATTTTTGATCTCGCACAAACCCGCGCGGGACTGATTCAGGTCTGTGAAGAAATGAAAAAATTGCAGGCAGAAGGAAAAAATATCCTCTTCGTCTCCACAAAGCAGCAGGCAATTCCTCATATTGAAAGAATCGGACATGATTTGAACCAGCCTGTGGTCACAAAGAAATGGATTGCGGGACTGCTGACGAACTGGCCGACACTCAAGCGAAGACTGCAGTACTATCTGGATCTTCGCAGATCATTCCAGACCGGTGACGTCGAGAAGTACACGAAGAAGGAGCAGACGCATTTGCGCAAAGAATTAACAAAGCTCGACAGCGCACTCTCCGGTGTATCGACGATGACAGGTCTTCCGGACGCAGTGTTTGTGGTCGATGCCGTGCGCGATCACGTGGCTGTGCTCGAAGCAAAAAAACTTGGCATTCCTCTCTACGGCATTTGCGACAGCAACGCGGATCCCGATGAATTCACCGCCTGTGTTCCGGCAAATGACGACGCCGTGAAGTCGATTGATCTTCTGCTCGGAACCATTCTCGAAGAACTCTCCAGTGCAAAAATGCAGAAAAAAGCTGCACCGGAAAAGAAAGAGGAAGAGAATGCTCCCCGCAACGTCATCGCCTCATCGTATTAAACTATTCACTACTCACTACCAACTACCCACCATGTCCACAATCTCCGCCGCCGCCGTCCAATCTCTCCGCGCCCGCACAGGGGTTTCGATTCTTGCTTGTAAAGAAGCACTGGAAGAAACAGGGGGCGACGAAGAAAAGGCGATTGAACTTCTCCGTAAGCGCGGTATTTCACAGGCTGCGAAGAAAGCTGCGCGTGAGCAAAAGGAAGGTTTGGTGTTCATGAAAGAGGAAGGAACCAAAGCTGCCGTGCTTGTGATGCGTTGCGAAACGGATTTCGTTGCACGTGACGAAGGATTCCAGACACTCGGTAAGCACCTCGTTGGCACGCTCTTTGATAAAGGAATGGACAGCGCAAAGACAGAGGCTGAGAAGAAAGTTCCGGAACTCATCCAAAAACTTGGTGAAAATATTTCGATTGATGATATGCATTCCGTGGAAGCTCCGATCATCGGAACATATCTCCATAGTAACAGCAAAATCGGCGTGATTATCGGACTCGATGCTTCGAGCAAGGAGATCGCACGCGACATCGCGATGCACTCTGCAGCACTCAATCCTCAGTACGTTCACCCCGAGGAAGTCGGCATGGATGTGCTCGAGAAAGAAAAAGAAATCTGGCGCGAGCAATTGAAAAAAGAAGGAAAGCCCGAAGCGATGTTTGATAAAATCATGATGGGCAAGGAAAAGAAATTCCGCGAGGAAAACTCCATCGTGAAACAGCAGTTCGTGAAAGACCCAAGCAAATCCGTCGAACAACACTTGGGAGCAGCAAAGATCACCGCATACGTGCGCGTGGCTGTTATCTGATCAGCTGGAGAAAACGAGGAAAACAAAGAAAACCAAGAGTACAAGGATTGCAGATGCCAAAAAGATTCTTTCACTTCCTCGCAATCTTCGCTTTCCTCGTTTTCTTTGTTTTCCTTGTAACTCCCGTCACTTCGGCATCTCAATATCATCGAGAGGGATATCGTCGATCGTTCCTGTCGCTTTTGTTACAAGCACTCGAAGATCGTTTCGCATGATGATTGCGAGAAAGAGTAAGAAACAGAGTCCAGCAATTCCTACGGCATAGGGAATATTATTCGGCATTTGATGTTCAAATGTCGTTGTGGCAACAGGCATAGAAGAATCTGACGATTCATCTGCGAAAGACTCTGAACTTTCAGAGGAAGCAAATGTTTCGACAGACGAAAAAGAGGAAGCCGGCTCCAAACGCGTCACGGGTTTGAGAGATTTACAGGTGGCGGAACAGAGACCTCCACTCAGACCATTCTGTATACCATCGTCACATTCTTCCGAAGGATCTATGATACCATCCCCACATCTCGCCAACGCACAATTCGTTCTGCAAAGTGCACCCGCAACATTGGCATTACCGTTTCCGTCGTCACAACGCTCTCCGCGCGACCCGTCAATGATAGCGTCGCCGCAACGCGCCAACGTGCAGTCTGTTCTGCAGAGAAAATCCGCAAGATCTGCATTCGCCGCTCCGTCATCACATTGTTCGCTGTTTTCGATAATACCATTCCCACAACGCGCATTTTCGCTTAGCACAGTGGATTCTGAACTGTCTACTGATGAAGATACATCACTGGAGATAGCCGATGAGACCAATAATTCTTCCGTGGAGACAGAGGAAGTAGCGCCTGCGGACGAAGCAGAAAATGCATTCATTGCAGCCTGCGATGCTGCGTCGGAGGAAATGCTACTGGGTGTGGACGACATACACGCAGGAAGAAATTTTCTTTTACATCCTCCGGTGCAACTGCCACCTATACACGTCGGAACGGTGCACGCAACTCCACAACTATTCTGCGTATAATTTTTTTGCGTTGTGAGCTGCTGCGTCTGTTCATTGAGTGCATATACGATCTGCACCGTCGGCTCACACTCTTCCTCCACTTGTGCCGATACCACTCCGTCGCCACATTTCAGAAATGTGCACGAAGTGGAACAATCCGTCACACCATTAAATCTCCCTGTATCACATTCTTCCTGTCCATCCACCATTGAATTCCCACATGTTGCAGGTACGGACGAGCTGCTACTTTGAAAGAGTGGACACCCCGACGTTCCATACACTTTTCCGACACAATCGGTGATGACACTCGCAGAAATATTTGCATGACTTTTAACAAGCAGAAGTGTGAGAAGTACAAGCGCGATGATAGCGGTCATTTGTTTTTTCATGACTTTCGTATCATTGTATCATTTTTTCGATGTCCTTTCTTTGGCTTTGCCTTGCCAAATAGAAACAAGATGCTCTGATGGCTATAGAAAAAAGGGCTCAGAGATGCTATACTGTAAGGCATGACCAAAGCAGATATCCTGATTGCAGAAGACGATCCCGTTCTTCGAAACCTTTATATCAAGAAGTTTTCGGTAGCCGGTTACAAGATCCGTGCTGTCGAAGACGGCGAACAGGCAGTGAAGGAAATTGAGACCCGTCCTCCGGAAGTATTGATTCTCGATATCCACATGCCAAAGATGGATGGTTTTCAGGTTCTGGAACATTTTCCACGCGAAAAGCGCACGTTCCCCGTTGTGATGCTCACAAATTTCGCCGATGAAAAATCCCGCGAACGCGGCAATGCGCTCGGTGCAGACGACTACTTCATCAAGAAAGACATGACGATCAAGTCTCTCCTCGAAATGGTCGAGCGCGTGCAGGCTGAGTGGGCAAAGAAATGAAATATGGTAACGCTTTCGCATTTCTTCTTTTTTTGTCGTGATGTTTTAGCATCTTGTATCTTGCCTGCCCGTCCGTAGCTCGCAAGCGAAGGCGGGTTTCTTGCATCTTGTCTCTTCGTTTTACAGTCCCAGCCACGAAAGCCACTTGGAAAGAAATGAAAATCCCGGCATCGTATTAATTGGCTGGCAACGAAGAATATCCTGACGAAGAATTTCCCGTAAATGACGAAGGGCTCTACTGCGACCGCGAATGAGCACATTCACTTCACCGCTTTCATCGAGAGACAATTTCATCAGATTCGCAGAACCGAGAAAGGCAATTTTGTGATCAACCAAAATAATCTTTGCATGAAATTCTTCGGGATAAAAAAGGACACGAAGATACGCGCTATCCCCCTCACCGATCAGGCGACCGATTGAGCCCATATTTGCGTGATAATTAAAATCACTCGTCTTGGGCGCGATCACGGTAACACGCACCGCTCGTTTGCTCAGGGCGACAAGTTCGTTGATCACGTCGCTATCTGAAATATAGCAGTGTTCCACCACTACCGACTCACGTGCATTGGAGAGAAGCTCCATAAGCACGGGACGAATTTCCTTTTGTCTATCGGTATTCATAATAAGCGCCACACCTTGTTCGTGTGACACGAGCATCGCACTTGTCAAAAACTGATTCACATACTGCGATCCGCGGAGCTCCACCATGTAATCGTGCCAACGGTACCGATATTCGTCAGCAATGTTCATACCCGTGAGCAGAAGAATCTGATCATCGATGACATATACTTTTGCGTGATCACTGTTTGCTTCGTAGGTGATACGAATATTTTGATGATGCCAGAACGCATGCCACACGGGATCCACGGATTTTCTTGTTCCCAAAAAATCACCGGTGTATTCAAAAAAATCTCCCATCGAGTCTTTGGTAATATCCACCTGCACCCCACGCTCTGCAGCGCGAAGGAGGACGCCCGCCATCTGTCTGCCCACCGTGTCATTTTTCCAGATAAACATCTGAATCACGATCGTGTGTTTCGCACGACCGATCAGCCGTTCGAGCCTCCGAAACGCGGCCTCGCCGTCGACCCACACACGCACTTCATTGCCACGCGTCAATTTCCCAATCGGACCACCCGCACGCAAAATCACCATCAGACGAAGCCGATAAAAAAGGCGGAGTCCATGCACCAAACGCTCTCCACGTTTCCCAAAAAGGTAACGGAGTCCCCCGCGCAAAGCTCTCAGTATGCCGGTGCCGGTAAGGACTGATTCCAGTTTTGAAGTCGCAGGCATAGAAAGATACTGAGAAATCGTGTTCTACGCGCAAGTATAGCCTATCTGCAAGTCAAATGAGCACGTGTGTAGCGGCGCAAAACGTGGTATACTGGTACGATACGTCTATGCAGAATATTGCGGTCTTCGTCGGCATCATTCTTGCGGCAATCGCAGGCGTTGCAGCCATTTTTTGGATACTGAGACTGATCTCCGATCGCAGACGCGAGGAAGACATCGTGTTTTTACAACTCCTTGTCCCAAAAAAAGAATCACGCGAGGAAAAAGATTCTGCGTCGGATCAATTTGGAAAAGATTACAAAGAAGTGATCGGCGTGATGGATCACCTGTTTCAGTCGCTGCACACACTCTATAACCACCACCTGAGCAGACTCTGGAAAGGACAACCGTTTGTGTCACTCGAATACGCAGCCCTCGCGGGAGAGATTTTATTCTTCGTCGTGTGCCCCAGAAAAATCGCCACGCTCGTCGAAAAACAGATCACCGCTTTTTATCCGGAAACCGTAATAGACGAAGTCGAGGATTATAATATTTTCACGGAACAATCGATGGTCACCGCACGCGGACTTTTCCCACATCATCCGTTCACACATGTTTTTAAAACCTATCAGCAATTAAAAAGTGATCCACTGAACGCCATCACGAATGCGTTTTCAAAACTCAAAAGTGATGAAGGAGCCGCCGTACAATTCGTGCTCAGACCGGCAAAATCCGGCTGGCAGAAAAAACTGCAGGAGGAAGCGCAGGAACTCCTGAACCCCAAAAAGAAAGAGGCATCACTGTGGAACCCGCTCACGTGGATCAGTGGTATTCTTTCTGTCTTCACAACCGATGAATCGAAAAATCCGGACATGGGAAAAAATGAACGCGTGTCGCAGATGGTCGAGGAATACAGCAAAGCGGTGGATGAGAAAGCGGGGAATCCCGGTTTCACCTGCGTCGCTCGCGTCGTCGCTTCGGGAAATACACACGACCGTTCGCATATGATTCTCGATACGGTTCTTGCGGGATTTGGCCAGTTTAACGATATCCGCGGAAACAATTTTCATCAGATCAAAATTGAACGCAAAAATCAGGTCGTGCAACGATTCATTCGCCGCGCTCCACGCAGAACACTCTTGGAATGGTTACAGGCACCAAAAATGCTCCTCGGCAGCGCGGAGCTCTCAAGCCTGTTTCACTTGCCGAACATAAAATATAACAAAGTGGAAACGATCAAGTGGCAAAATTTCAAGATCGCTCCCGCTCCGAAAAATGTGCCGGAGGAAGGACTCTACCTCGGCATGAATACGTACCGCGGCGAAAAGAAA
>CALREJ010000042.1 GCA_943355155.1 Candidatus Peribacteria bacterium | reverse complement strand
GAAAATTTCACCTTGCAGAAATTTCAAGCCCTGAGTAGCCTTCTCCCGTCTTCGCGACTTTGCGGAGCATATTTACGAAAAGTTATGCACCTTTCCGAAGAACCACCGTTATGGACAGCACACTCCTTCACAGGGTGGATGACTTGCTGCGCGCAAAAAACGACAAGGAGCTTCGTCAGGCTCTGAACCCTCTTGATGCGCTCACGATAGCCGACATCATAGACAATCTGGAACACGGAAAACGAAAAACATTCACACTGATTCCGCCGGAAAAACAGGCTGCCGTTGTAAAGATCATTTCAGAAAATAGCCGCGATATTATTTTGCCAAGGCTTCCAAGTGACATGATTTCGCGCTTTCTGCATTTTCTTTATGAAGACGATGCAACGGACATCATTCAGCATTTGCCACGGAGACTGCGCGGACAGGTGTTGCATGGATTACAAGAAGACCGCAGGAAGCGAATCGAGAAACTTTTGACATTTGGCCCCGAAACTGCCGGTGGAATCATGGATCTTAATTTTTTGGAAGTGGAGCCAAACGTGACTGTCCAAAGTACAATTGAATCACTTCAAAAATATACCAAGATACATAAACAAGTGCCGACAGTTCTCGTCCAGACTCCGAAAGGAATTCGCTGGCTTCAATCGAGAATTTTGCTGACTGCTTCGAAGCAAGCTTCCGTCCTCGACTTATCACAATCGGTGTCTACCGTTTTGCACAGTGCAGACCGCGAAAAAGTTCTGGACGTGATGGAGCGCGAGAGTTCCGATATTTTGTGTGTGATCGACGAAGAAAAAAAAATGCTCGGTATCATTCACCTGAACGATCTACTGCGTGTTGCGGAGGCAGAAACGAGCGAAGACGTGTACAGAATGGGTGCTGTCGGCGCCATGAACGCGAGCTACCTTGAAAGTAAATTTTCCACCATTTGGAAAAAGCGTGTGGGATGGTTGTCGGTGCTGTTCGTTGCCGAGCTGTTCACCTTCACTGCTCTCACAAAATACGAATCGTCGATTGCATCGGTCACCGCACTCGCACTGTTTTTGCCGCTCTGTATATCGACGGGAGGAAATAGTGGATCGCAAGCTGCGACACTTATTACGCGCGCCATGGCTCTGGGTCATGTGACAACGAAGGATTGGTGGAGGGTCCTGCGGCGTGAACTGCTGATGGGACTCGCCCTTGGCATTGCGCTCGGAGTTGTCGGCTTTGTCCGCGGTGCGCTTACCCCGCAATCAGCTTTGGGCAGTGTGGATCGCTTCATGATCGGAATAGTGATTGCCGGGTCCGTCGCTGCAATTTGTCTCTGGGGGACGCTTGTTGGGTCGATGCTACCGATGATTTTCAGAAAGATGGGATTTGACCCAGCATACGCCAGCAGTCCCTTCGTTGCAACGTTTGTGGACGTCACGGGAATTGTGATCTATTTCACCATCGCCAATATTTTCATCGTTTAATTCATGTGATCAGCGGTAAAACAGGTATACTCGCTTTGTCATGCACACAGTCAGTATCATTATTCCGGCGTACAATGAAGAAAATTACATCGGCGAATGCCTGAAGAGCATTCAGAAACATAAGACACAAAATGTGTGTGAAGTGATTGTGGTCGACAATGCGAGTACCGATAACACGGCAAAAATTGCTTCCGCTTTTGCAGGGGTGACGGTTGTTTATGAACCTGTAAAAGGACTTACCAATGCGCGCCAATGTGGCCTTGCAGCTGCAAAAGGTGAATTGATTGCGTCACTGGACGCAGATACACGAGTGACAAAAATGTGGTTTCAAAAAATGGAGGAGGAGTTCGAATCTGAAAAAGATCTGATCTGCTTAAGTGGGCCATATGAATACTTTGACCTCGAATTGTGGAAAAAGAGATGCATAAAAATGTATTGGAAATTTGTCGCGATGCCGATGTATGGCATTACGGGGTTCATGGTCGTTGGAGGAAATTTTGTTGCGCGCAGAGACGCTCTTCTTGCCATTGGCGGATTTGATACGAGTATTGATTTTTACGGAGAGGACACCAATATCGCAAGGAGACTTCAGCAAAAAGGGAAAGTGAAGTTTGATCTTGGTTTTTCCGTTCAGACATCGGGCAGACGTCTTACAGAAAATGGAATGGTCCGGACTGCCGCTGTCTATATGGCAAACTTTGTGTCGGAATCATTGCTTCATAAGCCTGTCACGAAGTCTTACACCGACGTTCGCTAACACGCATATGCCACAGGAACTTATAGCCCTCCTCATTGCATACAAATACTGGATTTTGCTGCCACTGAGTATTATCGAAGGGCCGATCGTTGCAGTCATTGTCGGATTTCTTTCGACGCAGGGCTACTTCAATTTTTTCACTGCGTATCTTTTTTTGGTTACACTCGATTTTCTCACTGACATTGCATATTTCTCAATCGGACAACGGGCTCAGGAGAAAAAATTTCTTGATCGGTATTACCAAAAAATTCATTTTTCCGAAGCACACATGAGAGCAATGAAACACTTGTGGCATATGCATACTTTCAAAACTGTATTCCTTTCCAAACTCGCATACGGACTCAGCACTATTCTTTTGATGTCAGCAGGTCTAAGTGGATTATCATTTTCACGATTTGCCAGACAGTCACTGGCAATGTGCTTTTTCCAATACGCAATTTTTATGATTGCTGGATATTATTTCGGAACATCATTCACCCTCCTCAAAACTACATTTGATATCATCGGCATTTCTACAGCAGTCATGGTTATTGTTTTGATTGTTATCGGGTACGTGTATGTCGGAATGAAAGCCAAAAAGTTTTTCCGGAATCCTACGAAAGATATTTCAGTCGATACCGTCCTTGCGCTATGAAAATACTCATTGTCTCAGACACATATTATCCCCACGTGAACGGCTCGTCTTATTTTTGCCAAAGACTGGCCACTGGACTCAAAAAACGCGGTCATGACGTTCGCGTGTTGGCTCCTTCAAGACGTTTCACATTTGAATCCTATCTGCATGACGACATCAGAATTTACGGCTTGCCGTCGATTTCAGTGTTGTCACACGGATACCGATTCAGCCCGCCGTTTTTTCAGAAACGACGGATTGAGCAGATTTTGAATGAATTCAAACCTGATGTCATTCATTGCAATTCTCATTTTTCTCCAAATACAGTCATCATTCCCATCGCAAAGAAATTACATATTCCGATGGTCGCTTCGAATCATTTCGTTCCTGAAAATTTACTGCCGTATATCGGATCTTCAAAAATCATTACGAAAGTATTACATCGCGCAATGTGGAAATCGTGGTCGAAAATTTATCATCAGTTTGATGCCGTAACTTCTGCAAACGAAACCGCTGCGAACATCATTCGCCCACATTTAAGTGGAAAAACCGTCACCGTAATTTCTAATGGAATCAACACACTGCGATTTCATCCACATCAATATATTGCAAAATTACAATCCAGGCTCAAGCGCAAAGCAAACATTCCGGCAATTCTGTGCGTTGGCAGACTCGACAGAGAGAAACATGTTCATATTCTCATCGAAGCTATGAAAAAAGTAATTGAAACACAGCCTTGTCATCTTTATATTGCCGGAAAAGGTGTGGATCAAGACCATCTGAAACAATTAACAAAAGATCTTTCACTCGAAAACTCTGTGACATTTCTTAGTTTTGTATCCGATGAAGATCTTCCCATTCTCTATAACTCCGTCGATTGCTACGCGATTGCAAGTATTGCAGAGCTTCAAAGCATCTCGACACTCGAGGCAATGGCGAGTGGATTGCCGGTTGTTGCTGCGCGTGCAATGGCATTACCGGAACTTGTGAAAGATGGAGTCAATGGATATATGTTTGAGCCGGATGACAGTAACGACTGCGCCACCATGCTTTTGAAAGTATTAAGCGACGATTCTGAGCGAAAAAGTATGGGGCAGCGAAGTCTGGAGATTGCAAAGCAGCATGATAGTGAAAGATCGTTTGACTCATATCAACGTCTTTATACTTCGGTGATTGCGGGATAATGATGTATTTTTCAGACCGTATTGCTTGCACTATCGCATCATTGTAAAATACGAATGCTTACAAACACTTTCACATGACTTCACTATCTAAAATTGGAAACCCAGAAGAAATATCTTGGTCTCCAGAAGAAGATGCAAGGCTTGCAGCCGCTCTTCGGGATCCACAGAGTCCGGAGTCAAAGATGTGGCGAGATGGTATTGAGGAATCTCACGAGCCCTGTATGAGAATTTTAAACGATGCGATGAGTGCCGACGCTCTTACTGCTGACGACCTTGGTTTTCGATGTAACTGCTAATTGCTGCAATTGGACAAGATTAAGGATATTTTCATGATTTTTTCTTGACAAGGATACATTTTTGCATACCATGCAGTCATGAGTACAAATTCACCTGAACCATCGGCTCCCATAAGCAATGAGAACGGATTATCGGCTCGCGTAACGAGTCCTTTTAAGCCAAATATAAGAGAAACTGTGGCAGCTATTGTATTATTGTTAGGCGCTGCCGCATTGTATGCGGGCAAGGCTCCTGAACAGCGCGGCACAGGAAGTGACACAGAATTGCCACCATCAGCTCCTCGTGCATTTCTCGATGGCGAAACTGGCGAGTCAACCGCAAACCTTCTAAGATTAGAAAAAGCAAGCATAGATTCAAAAAACGCTCGATTTTCGCAAATGGCACCTTTTTTGGATAGGTAAGAATTTTTTTTGGCCTGCATATTAGACTTTTAATCGAGTGCCGCCTTACTCGCACTGAGCTCCGCCAGCTCACTCGTGATTTTTGATTGTCTTGTTTGATTATAGGTGAGCGTAAGATCGTCGATGATATCGGAAGCATTGTCCGATGCATTTTTCATCGCAACCATTCGGGCAGAATGTTCGGATGCGACAGCCTCGAGCAATGCCTGATAGATCTGCAGCTCCACGATTTGCGACAACAGGGTATCGAGTACGGCCGCTTCGGATGGTTCAAACACATACTCCGTCGCATCATCTGCAAACGTAATTTCTGCTTCAGCACGTGCAGAGTCCGGGCTGATTCCGAGCGACTTGATCATGTCGCGAAGAGTGGAATCGGAAAATGGAAGCAAAAGCTTCGCCGTCGGCTTCTGCGCGAGTGCGGAGATAAAATCGGGGTAGAGCAGCGTAACGTGATCGTACGTACCCTTCATAAATTCGGTCATCACAAGCTTGGCGATTGGTGCGATGTCACGTACGGACGGATAATTGCTAAACGCGGGGAATGCAGCGATCACATTCTGTCCCGACCGTGCCAAAAACTGCTGCCCTCTGCGACCAAGAACAATAAAATCGATGGATTCGTACGTCTGAATATCTTTGAGGTGGCTGATGTAGTCGGCTGTGGTTTTTAGGATCTGCGCGCCCAAACTTCCCGTCAGTCCTCTGTCAGACGTGTAAAGAATCGCAAGCACTTTGCGGACAGGGCGCGGACGAAGCGCCATGTGCGTGTCTGGGTTTTTTTTACCGATGCGGAGGAATATATGCCACGATGCCAATGCAAATTTTCTCAGTGTCACGGCGTTCTGCACCGCACGACGCATTTTGCTAGCAGCGACCAGCTCCATCGCTTTTGTCACCTGTCGCGTCGACTTGATGCCTTTAATTTTTTGCCGCAGATCGCGCAGGCTTCCACTCATTTTTTGGCGGAAAGTGACGGATAACCCTTACGCTCACGAAATGCATCGACAACCTTCACCAACTCTGCTTCCGCATCTTTTGTCAATTCCTTGGAAAGTGTGCCGAGTAGTGCTGCATGTTTTGCATCCATTTCCTCCAAAAGCGATGCGAGGAATTCTCGCAGAATGTCCGTAGGAATATCGTCGAGGTAGCCGTTTACGCCGGCGTACAGCATCGCAACCTGATGACTCACGGAAAACGGCGCGTACTGGGGTTGTTTCAAAAGCTCTGTGAGGCGCGCACCTCTATCAAGTTGTTTCTTTGTTCCGGCATCCAGATCGGACCCGAACTGTGCAAAGACAGCCATTTCGCGAAACTGAGCCATGTCGAGACGAAGCTTACCGGCCACTTTCTTCATCGACTTCACTTGTGCGGCTGACCCCACGCGGGATACGGAAATTCCGGCGTTGACTGCAGGACGGATTCCTTTGTAAAAAAGATCGGACTCAAGGAAGATCTGTCCGTCTGTGATCGAGATCACATTTGTTGGAATGTACGCAGACACGTCACCTGCCTGTGTTTCGATAATCGGTAAAGCGGTCAACGAACCTCCGCCAAATTTTTCATCCAGACACACCGCACGTTCAAGTAAGCGAGAGTGGAGATAAAACACGTCTCCCGGATACGCCTCACGTCCCGGTGGACGACGGAGAAGCAAAGAAATTTGGCGATACGCCCATGCGTGCTTGCTGAGGTCATCGTAAATCACGAGTACGTCTTTCCCTTGATCGACAAAATATTCACCCATTGCGCACCCTGCAAACGGGGCAATATAGGAAAGAGATGCAGACTCCGATGCACCGGCGCTCACAACAATCGTGTAGTCCATGGCGCCGCGTTTTTCGAGTTCCGTGACGATCTTCACAACCTTGGATTCTTTTTGACCAATCGCAACGTAGATACAAATGACAGGTCTGTCGCTGGTTTGCGTTTCTTTTTGGTTGATAATCGCATCGAGAGCGATTGCTGTTTTTCCTGTCTGTCTGTCACCGATCAAGAGTTCTCGCTGGCCACGTCCAATCGGGATCATCGCGTCGATGGCGGTGATGCCGGTCTGGAGCGGGACTGTCACCGACTTTCTTTCAATGACACCCGGAGCAATTTTCTCGATGGGGTAGGATTGTTTCGTGACAATCGGTTTGCCGGAATCTTTGGCTACACCCAGCGGAGACACAACGCGTCCAAGCAACTCGGGTCCGACGGGAACAGACAGAATTTTCCCTGTAGCTCGCACGGTATCTCCTTCTTTCACACTCAGATAGTCACCAAGAATAATCGCACCGACGGTGTCTTTTTCGAGGTTCAACGCAACACCCATGAGTCCATTTCCAAAGTCGATCATTTCGGACGAACCGACATTGCTGAGTCCCTGAATACGCGCAATGCCATCGGCGACAGAGATGACTGTTCCCACATGCTCAGAGGCAGCTTTGGGTGCAAAGTCTTTCAGGTGCTTGTCGAGAAGTGCCGAGAAATCTGTGGATGAAGACATAGGAAAATGGGGGAACTTTAGGATCGAGTGAGAAGAAATTGTGCTTCGTCGAGCGTGCGGGACACGGACATATCTACGCGTTCATCACCGTACGAAATCACCGCGCCCCCGATGAGAGACGCATCTGCAACGTCAATAATTGTAACAGCCTTTCTGGTCTTTTTTGCAATTGCAGCAGACACGACAGATGCGAACGCTCCGGACTGTCCTGTCGGTGTTGCGATGGTGACGACAAGTGAGCCGGCATGTTCCTGCACAGCTTGTGAAAGCAAATGCATCAATGTCTGACCATCGTGGGGATGACCCTCACGCTTCAGCGCATCGATCGTCGCTGCCACTGCTGCCTGTGCGATGTCATGGGGAGAAGTACTCATTTGATAAGCGAGGGTATGTCTTTTTCAAGAGACGTAAGCATGCGTTTCTGGTCAGTGTCCGTAAATTCGCGCTGCAGAACTTTTCCTGCAAGTTTTACCGTAAGTGCGGCAACGGATTTTTCAAGATCAGCCACCATGCTGCGACGATCATTTTCGAGTTGTTCACGGCCCTTTTTCACAAACGCATCTGTTTCGGACTGTGCGACTGCGAGAATCTGAGCCTTGGATGCTTCCGCCTGTTTCTTTGCTTCAGCGAGTATGGCCGATGCCTTGGCATCCATGTCTTTCATTGCTTTGGCTTGACTCTGCTCCATCTGCTTTACCTGTTCGGAAATCTTTTTTGCGTCATTCATCGATTTCTCGATACGCTCACGGCGCTCGTCGAGGAGTCTCATAATCGGCCGATACAGCAGGAACATCAGTGCAGCAAGAAGGATTCCGAAGTTCACCATCTGCGCGACCAGTGTCGTCCAGTTGATGCCAAGCGTTTTTAATATTTCCATAGAGGTCAGGGGGAAGAAATCTTTAGACGAATTTAATGATGAGAGCGACAACCAGCGCGTAGATGGCGACGGCTTCCGCAAAGGCTGCGGTAAGGATCATCGCTGTCTGAATTTTGGAAGCTGCCTCGGGGTTACGCCCGATAGCCTCCGTTGCCTTAGCTCCGATAATACCAATAGCAAGAGCCGGACCGATTGCGCCGAGTCCGATTGCGAGCGCAACAGCAAAATCCTTCACATCGAAGGCGGCTGCGGCTGCGGCAAGATCGCCGGATGTTTCGCCGGTCTCGGCAGCAAGCGCAACCATCGGCACCAGTGCTGCAACTGCTGTTACGAATCGAATGTACTTCTTCATAGTGAACGGGGGAATGGGAAATAAGAGAAGGAAACGGAAAATAGGTTTATATTTTCACGGGGGAATGAGGTATCACTTCATCGTGTGCTTCGTGTTCACCGTGAGGAGTCACGGACATTTTGATGAAGACTAGCGTGAGCAGGCAGAAGACAAGTGCCTGAATGAACCCGACGAAAATCTCGAGCCCTAGGAACGGAATGGGAACTGCATACGGAATGAGGAACGAAATGACGACAAGCAACACTTCGCCTGCGAAAATGTTACCGAAAAGACGGAATGTAAATGCCACGATGCGTGCGCATTCACCGATAAGCTCCAGTATTCCGACGAACGTACCGATCAGGTACGGCTTCTTCCACGGCATGACGATGAACTTACCAACGTGGTGCGTCACACCCAGCGTCGAAAAGCCAATCGCCTGCGTCACGATGACCGAGATCAGCGCAAAGGCCAATGTGACGTTCACGTCTGCATTCATCGAGCGAAAGATCG
>CALREJ010000041.1 GCA_943355155.1 Candidatus Peribacteria bacterium | reverse complement strand
AACATAACTTCATCGTGTGGCAGTGGCTACACTGGTACAACTACGTCAAAACCCACTCAGGACTGGGAATGGACAGGCGAACCCCTGCTATCGTAGTCTATGAATGCCTTACCAAGGAGAGTGTTACCTTAATGCTGCAACCGAACAATTGTTGCCTTCCCAATTGATTCCTTTCTTGATCTGCCCGGAGTCCCGCGATCCAGTCGACTGGTGACATTTTTCTCGGCTCTGGCCTTCTCGGCTTCTCAGGAGTGCTTGGGTTTTGGGCCAGAGACGTCCTGGATTTAGGCGTAGATTGAGTAGTAGATGCGTTTGCTTTTTTTTTGACAGGCGGTGGAGTCAGCGTTCCGCACACACCATTTTCCATCAGCGCTCGCCTTTCTTGTCTATCGAATCCTGCGTCCCTCAGAATTTTTGCTTTCTTCGCAAGATCCGCTTCCGAATACATTGAATTTCCTACTACGTCTTTGCCCGTCATTGGAACATCGTGTGCGTCAATCACAGCCTTTTGCTGGACGCCATTGAGAGGTTTATCGTTCAGGACCTTCGATGCAACTGTTACTCTGTCAGCCCTCCCTTCCGGCGTATCGGGAATGCTCATGATTGCGTCGCGCGCCCGTGCAAATCGCTCAGCAGCTTTGCGTTCTCCTCGCATTTTGAAACCTTCCATACCGCCGCCCATTACTCCACCAAATGCTGTACCTATGACTGCGCGATTGACAGTATTTGCAGCAGCTTCTTCCAGTGTCGCTTTGCCCGTCGAGACATCGTAGGTGCCGTGCAATATTCCTTCTGTCGTTCCTGCGATCGCTCCCCGTGCAGCACCCGCAACAGCTTTCCCTCCTATTCTTGCGAGAGCTTCAGCGGTTTTTTCAGTAAAGTGTTTTGCATTTTTCTTCACCCACTCTCCCACGTATTTATCGACGTTTATTTTCTTGAGTGCCTTGCCGCCCACTTTTGAAGCGATGATCCCGAAGGCAAATTCCTTCGCAGCTTGCTCCGCTGTCTTTGATCCAATGGCAACATCCGTGAGACTCCGCGAAAGTTCATAGACCTCCGAGCCGCCCGGCACGAATCCTGCTGCAATGCCCACTCCGGTATCGATCGTTTGTAGTGCGGTGTCCCATCCATCCAGAATCGCTTCCGCCTGCTGCAGGTCGGCATTGATCTTCCCCCAGTCCACTTCGAGTGAGCGATCTCGTTCCTGTGCGCTTTTATTCACCATTGCTTCGTACTCGTCATAGCTGCCCATAAATTCTTGGGACAGTGGTGCCAAACCGAGCGCACTGCGATATTGTTTCAGTTCCGCAATTGTCGCTGCAAATTGAATGTTCTTTTGAAGATTTTCGAGTTTTTCCAGTGCCGCTTGCTGCTTCTGTATTCCTTCATATTCTGCCCCGCTGGCTGTCTTGCCGAAGAGACCGCCAAGCTTGAACACACTGTCCATGCGTTTTCCCAGCGTACCGGTTTCGTACGCCTTCGTATCATTTGCGATTGTTGCACGCGCCCGTTCAATTTTGCCACTCACAATCGCGAGCGTTTCTTTCTGTGTTTTTTTAAATATAGTTCGTTGATCTATAGAAGGTTCCGTTGTTTTCGCTTCACTATTTTTCTGCACATGCTTTATTTGTTGCACTGCATGGTGCTGGAAATCATTTGCTTGATTCACCCGCACATCCGATTCTTTTTTGGGATCTCGTATATTCGCTGTCTCAGCTGAATCCCGATGCGGTTCGGGTGACGGAGGCTGTGAGTTTTTGTGTTCCACACTCATCAAGATATTATATCATAAACGTCGCTTCTCCGGTATTCTTTCTGCCGTCTCGCCGATCTGGTTTATGATGCAGAAAAGCGATTTTGCTTATGATTCTCGAAACCATCATCCTCATCGGTGCGGTCGCGTTCATCGAATTATTGGGATTGCATGGACTGCCGCTTCTTTTTTCCTATGGCGTTATCATCGTTCTCTGCGCCTTGGTGCTCCTCCAAAATCGCAAAGTGATTCCGCCGTTTATTCCGACGGGAAGTAAAACAGTAGAGACGATGATTCGTTTGGCAGAGGTAGTGAAGGGCGAACTCGTCTATGACCTTGGCTGTGGGGATGGACGATTGCTGATTGCTGCAGCCAAAAAAGGCGCTCGTGCCATTGGCTACGAATACTCTCTTCCGACCTTTCTTCTAGCCAAATTTCTCACACGAAAGTACCGAACAATCACCGTTCGCTTCGGAGATTTCTGGAGCCGCGACTACCGCGATGCAGATGTCATCTGCTGCTATCTCCTCCAGCAAAAAATGATTGATTTTGAAAAGATGATTTGGCCGCAGTTGAAAACTGGGGCTCGCGTCATTTCACATTCTTTCACAATGCCCACGGTGAAAATTGCGAAGAGGGAGGGGAGTGCGATTTTGTATGTGAAGGATAGACTGTGATTGTAAAAATATATTTCGTTCGGTATTAGTCGAAATCCTCTGAGTCCAAATCTTCTTGAATGATTCTATCCCGAGTTTCTTTCAAAAGTTCAAAAAATTTTCTTTGTGCGTCGCTATTCTTTGGACAGATTTGAATTGCTGCATCAATTGCTTCTAAAGCTATTTCCTCCGATCCGTTATTCATCTCAAAGCATGCCAGATAATAGTATGCCGCACATCTATCTTTTTCTGAATCAGGAGTGCTCTCTAACGTGCGCATGAGAGCAGTAAAAAGTTCCTTATACTCTTCAGAAATTTCCCCATCGGGATCATTATCGATTTCAATTTCTGCCTGATGCAAGATTCGACGTATTGCGCGATGACAATATCCCGCAACGGCCGAAGCGTGGTAGCACTCACTAAGTTTAGGGAGCACTCTTTTGGTTATTGTCGCTACGTCAGGTCCGGGGAGTTGATTGATTGCATACCATGCAAGATGGACAAATTCATCCACCGGCATGTTCACTTCGGCGTTCTGTAACATCGACAGGATCAACGCTCGATCATCCGATGATCTGCAAATCTTACGTGGTACCAAGAGTTGCAAGATGGCGTCGCGCATCTCCATTTGGATAAGATCCGTTGCAAGTGCCAGAGTCCTTGCATCATCTTGCTCATCCAATTGGGCGGCTGAGTACAATAGCTCTTCTGCAATTAGCCGAGCCCGTGGAGTGTTTGTCTTCGGGATAAATCTTTTGGCGAGAGGAAGAAGTTTCTGTGCATTTCCAAGGAGATCTTCACATGTGAGCGAAGTTGCATGCATTTTCAGCCATTTCAGAACGAATACTTGCTCGTCAGTCTTTGTTTCTTTTCTTTCCAGTACAGCCAATCGTTGATCTAAATCATAGCTAGATATTGATCCTCTCTGAATGAACGCACCTTGAGCCAATGCTTGAATCTCTTCTTCAATATCAATATATTCTGCCATAATAATATAGTGACACTATTAAATATTTATGTCAAATAGTGTACTATAACGTATTCGCCTTATACCACTCCACCGCCTTCTCAATCCCCCTATCAAACGGCGTTTGCGGGTTGTAGCCAAATGTCTTCTTCGCTTTAGAAATATCTGCGATGTAGTGTGTGACTTCGCCGGTGCGAGCGTTTCCTAGTTCGATGGGGGAATTGCTCTTCAGCAATTCCTTCATCCGTTCTGCGAGGTGGAGGATCGTGGTGCCTTCGCCGTATGCTAGGTTATAGGTTTCGTTTTTTGCTTTGTCCCAGTGAGTGATGACACTGGTGACTCCATGCACGGCGTCGTCGATGTAGGTGAAGTCGAGGCATTTGTCTTTGCCGAAAACTTTGAGCGGCGTTCCTGCTTTTGCACTTCGGAAGTAGAGCGGCACGACGCGGATACTGTCGTCGTACATGCCGTAGACGTTGCTGAAACGAATGATGACGGTTTCGATGTCGTAGCACCTCTTATACGACTCAAACAATGCTTCACCTGCGATCTTGCTCGCGGCGTAGGGACTTTCGCAGGTCATGAAGTGTGCTTTGTCTTCGCTGTATTTCTGACCATTTGGCAGGTGAATGTTGCCGTAGGTTTCGCGCGACGACGCAAACATCATCCGCTTGATGCCGTTTTTCCTGGCAAATTCGAGTACATTGAATGTGTCGATGCAGTTATCGAGGGCGCGTTCGGGGTGTTCGACGAGTTCATAGACGCGGGCGTTGGCAGCGAGATGCACGATGAGGTCGATGTCCGTTGGAAGTTTTGAAAACTGCGATGCATCACGTAGGTCGATATCAATTCTCAAATCCTCAATCCTCTTCTGCCATTTACATTTCTCCCAATCAGCGCCGACGACTGTGTGACCCATGTCGAGCAGGGTTTCGCAGAGCCTAGTGCCAATGGTGCCGGAGGAACCGGTGACGAGGATGTTCATTGCGACGGAGTATAAAGTAAATGACGAGTATTAAGTATAAAGTATTATAGGTATTAAGTATGAACGAACAGGTAATACATCTCCTTCTTTAAACCTGATACCTTATACTTTATACCTTATACCTTATACTCTGCCCACGTGCTTTCCCTCATCCTCCCCACCTTCAACGAGTCCAAAAACCTTCCGGAGCTAATTGGTGCTCTTGAAAAAGTGCTGACGATGAAGCATGAAATTATCGTGGTGGATGACAATTCGCCGGATAAAACGTGGGAAGTTGCAGAGGAATTAAAAAAGCATCATCACACACTTCGCGTCCTTCGTCGGGTCGGGAGACGTGGACTTTCTTCTGCAGTCACGGAAGGGTTTGCGATAGCGCAGGGTGATGTGCTGATGGTGATGGACAGCGACTTGCAGCACGATCCGCATTTGGTGATTGATTTGTACGATGCGATCAAAGGCGGTGCAGACATTGCCGTTGCCTCGCGGTACATGAAAGGAGGAAGTGTCGGGGAGTGGGTGAGGGGACGGCGCTACTTAAGCAAAGCGGGAACGTACATCGCTCATGCTCTTCCACCCGTGCACTCGAGTGACCCCATGAGCGGATTTTTTGCCGTGTCCTCGAAATCCTACGAACCGATCGCGAAAAAACTGTATCCGACGGGATTTAAAATCCTCCTCGAAGTTCTTGCTGCACTCCCCGCAAAGAGCAAGCTCACGGAAATTCCTCTGCAATTTTCTCCGCGCAAGCACGGTGAGAGTAAGCTCAATATGAAAGTGCAGTGGCAGTTTGTGTTACAGATTGTGCGTATTGCGACGGTGAGGCTTTTCCAGTGGCTGAGATCGTATCAATTTTCAGTATTTTTGATTGCCTGCGGGTTCACTGCAGTGCTGGTCGCTCCTCGAGTCTGGGCGATTCATCTTCTCTATACCGACGCCACTGTCCGTAAAAATGTGCAGCATACGATGAAGGTGATTTCTGACACGCAGGGGTGGCTGATTTCTGATATGGAAGTGTTGGCTGTGTACAAAGATCACATACGTATCGATCACCGCGAACATCGCAAGGGCGGTACTGTCACCTGTTTCGATTTACCCTTCGATTCTATCTCCCCTGCGCTCTGCAGTTTTCGCCCATGACGAGATGTAAAAAAATTCTGATGGCGCTTCTCCTTGAGCTCTTCGCAGTCGTGCTCGCGTTTGTGCAATTCGGGAATGGTGTGCAGACGGACGAAGCGAAATATTTACTGAATATCCCGTATCCCCATCCGCCTCTCGCGCGCTTTATTCTTCATCTCAATCAAAACTGGATACATCAGGAATTATTCTGGCGCATTATTTTTGCGACACTTCTTGTGCAGGCAGTGTGGATACTTCTCCGTTTGGTGCAGGATCTGAAACAGAGTGCGCGTGTCGCGGTCGCTGCGTCGTGGTTACTGTCGACTGGCGTTCTCTTCCAAGCGGGAACAGTGATGATGGCGCCACTCACGGCACTCGAAGCTCTCTTTTTTATCTATCTTCTTTTGCGGGATGATGAAACCGTTGATATGTGGTTGATTGCGACTGTGTGGCTTGTATCCCTCTTCACGGCGTATCAGGCGGTGCTCTTTGCGCCGATTGTTTGTGCGTTGATCCTAAGAAGTCGTGTCCCACTTCTCCAAAAAATTGCTGCCTTCGCGATTCCTCTACTTCTTCTTTTTCTCTATACACTCAGTAATCCCTTGGCACTCGCGAGCATAACGATTCATGCAACGAAAGATGTGTCAGATACGATCTTCATTCGTCTTGCAGCCTTTCTTCGAGTCTGGTTTTTGGGAGGAAGCGTTGTTGTGAGTCTCGTTGGTCTCTATGGCATTATCCGCGCTCGTGCGTGGCCACTCATCGGAAGTTTTCTTCTTGTGAGTGCGTATGTCCTTCTCGCGCGATTTGATTATTATGCCATTCTCTTCATGCCACTTTCCGTTGCAGGAGTGATCCTGCTTCTACGAAAGCGTCAGCTCGCAACATTTCCTTTTGTCGTACTTCTTTGCCTCTGCAGTGTCGCATTTGCTCTCCGGATGCCCCCCGTTTTTTCACCGAGTCCCGCACGTCGCACTATGCAGATGATTGATAATGCGCATATTCATGGTCCGCTCTTCATCAGTGGAAGTTTTGGACATAACTGGCAATATGAAAGTTCGCAAGAAATCGTCCGATTCAATGCAGCACTCCTTTCTACGGCGGGTGCTGTTATTTGTACTTCTCCGTGTACCGCTATGGACGCGCGATCTGAATGGGCTCATTTTAGGTTCAGCGATCCCGCAGTGTATGTACTGAAAAATCCATCTGACACGAATTAACGTGCGATGGAATACTCTTCGACAGTGAGGTTCTGCAACAGATTTGCTGTCACAGTATTCACCTGCCTCTGTTGCAGGCTGAGCGTCACGAGAAGTGCAAAAGCCGAAGCGGCGAATGCGCTCACCAGACGGGCATGCCTGCTTGTGTGAGGATGTCCTGACATAAAGGGATTGGAAATAAATATGTGTTTGTAGCTCTATTGTAGCAAAAAATGCGCATTTTTGCAATACACGCCCATCGGAGACGACCCACCGGGTCGTCTCTACGCGTTGTAATACTCTCTGTACCACTTCACAAACTGAGGAACTCCATCGCGGATCGTGGTTTTGGGCTCGAATCCCAGCATTTTCTTTGCTTTGCTGATATCTGCGAGGCTGGCGCGCACGTCGCCGGGTTGCATTGGTAGATAGTTTTTCTTCGCTTCCTTGCCGCAACTTGTTTCTACCATCTTGATGTAATCCATCAATTCCTCTTTGCGTCCGCAGCCGAGGTTGAACACTTCATCTTCGAAGTTTTTATCTATCGATGCGACGATGCCGGAGACAATGTCATCGACGTACGTGAAATCTCGCTGCATTTTTCCTTCACCGAAAATCTGCAACGTGCGGTCATGCAGCAATGCATCGGTAAAAAGAAACAGCGCCATGTCAGGGCGCCCCCACGGTCCGTACACAGTGAAGAAGCGCAGTCCTGTGACGTGTGTTCCGTACAGACTGTGGTACGTGTGAGCCATCAATTCATTGTCTTTTTTGTTCATGCCGTAGAGTGATACCTGATTATCCGTGCGATCGTCTTCCGATGCCGGCAGCTTGTCATTTCCTCCATACACAGAACTCGAAGATGCATAGACGAGCCCCGCGATCTTCTGTTTTCTCACTTCATCGAGCACATGAAAAAATCCTTTGATGTTGATATCCACGTATTCATCCGGATGATCAAACGCGTAGCGTACGCCCGCAAGTGCGGCGAGATGACACACCCTATCCACCCCTGTCATTGCTTTGGCAACCGTTGCACGATCTAAAATATCTCCACGAATGAACGAAAATCCTTTTCGCTTCATCAGCATCTCCAATCGTTTTTCTTTCAGCGTCGGGTCGTAGTACGCATTCAGATTATCGAGCCCCACCACCTCGTCTCCGCGGTCGAGGAGGACGTTTGCTGTGTGAAAGCCTATGAAGCCGGCGGCTCCTGTGAGGAGGATTTTCATAGTGAGGGAATACTAGAATATCAGAATACTAAAGACCGATGCCATGATACTTCATTCCCGCAGCAATTACTTCTTTTGGCTCATAGACATTTCTGCCGTCAAACAACAGTGTGCCGCGCATGGTGGATTTTACTTCGTGGAGATCGATGCCACGGAAGAGATCCCATTCTGTGAGGAGCACGAGTGCGTCACAATCTTTCACGGCTTCGAGAGGGGACGTGGCGTAGGAAACATTTGGTGGAAGCAGTGGCTTTGCGCGATCCATACTCGCAGGGTCGAACACAGTCACAGCGTGTCCTGCGTTGATGAGTGCGGGGATCACGTCGAGGCTCGGAGCTTCGCGCATGTCATCGGTTTTGGGTTTGAAACTCAGTCCCCACACGGCGACTTTCATCGAGCCCGGAAGTGCACGAAGAATATGGTCGATGAAGCGTTTTCTTTGATAGGTGTTTACGGCATCGGTTGCTTCCACGATCGGCATCGGGACACTATATTCCTTCGCAGTTGCAATCAGCGCTTTCACGTCTTTCGGAAAGCAACTTCCGCCGTATCCGATTCCCGCGTGAAGAAAGCGAGAGCCGATACGACTATCGAGTCCCATCCCTGTTGCAATGTCGCGGATGTTCGCACCGGTTTTTTCGGCGAGTTCTGTGAGCATATTGATAAAACTGATCTTCGTTGCAAGGAATGCATTGCTTGCATACTTCACGATCTCCGCACTCTCACGACTCATGAAGATGATGGGTTTTCCCACACGTGTGATGGGGCGATAGAGATCTTCCATCAGCTCGCGGGAGCTCATGGGGTTATGAGCTTCTGTTATATCGTTTTTTTCATTCATGCCGACGACAATGCGTTCCGGCATCATGGTATCTACCACCGCCATCCCTTCGCGCAAAAATTCCGGATTACTGATAACGGGGATCCGCCATTCCATTCCGCGTTTTTTTAAAATCTCATTTATGAGCGCTTCACATTTCGCTCCTGTTCCAACCGGAACGGTCGATTTATTCACAAAGACAAGTGGTCGATCAGCTTTCTCTGCAATTGTTTTTGCGACATCAAAGACGATGCTCAAATCCGCAGCAAATCCTTCACCCGGGGGAGTGGCGACGGCGGAGAAGACGATCTCTACATGAGGAAGTGCGAGGGTGATGTCTGTTTCAAATCTCAGGCGACCGTTTGCAAGGCCTTGCTTGATCAACTCTTCGAGGCCGGGTTCGAAGATCGGACTTTTTCCTGCGCGCAGCATCTGCACCTTTGCTTCGTCGATATCAATGCCCCACACCGTGTGTCCCAGCTCCGCAAAGCATGCTGCAGAGACGAGTCCTACGTAGCCGGTGCCGATCACTGCGATGGTCATGCGTTGAGTATAAAGGGATATGTATAAAGTATTAAGGAAAAAATGTAGGGGCGCCATGGTATGGCGCCCTTTGGCAAAAGAAAAAGCCCCTTACGGGGCTTGATCCTTATTCTCAAAGAAGAATGTCTTATAAATCCTCGCCGCGGACAGTCTTGCGACCGTTGGCGGTTGCACGCTCGAGAGCGCGTGTGAGGAGCCACTCAGCGAGACCGCTGACGTGTTCAGCGAGATCACCGGAGGACATCATGTTCTTGCTGTTGACGTGCTCTTTCACCTTGGAAGCGACGACAAGCGTCATCTTTCCTGCAGCGAATACAAGCAGATCGGAACCACGGACAGTCTTTCTGTCGTTGGCCTGTGCAGCCTTGATACCGAGATCCAGCCACGTGGCGATGGATTTGCTGAGATGCTCAGCGAGGTCACCGGAGGACATCATGCCCTTGCCGTTGACGAGTTCCTTAACCTTGGAAGCGACGACGTAACTCATAACAAAAAGAGGAAAAGAATAAAGTGCGGGAGGATTCTAGGGGTGATCCAGTCCATTATGCAAGCCCCATTTCCAAATTCACGTGGACGAGAGGACGCAAGATGCAATTGACGCGGGGTTTCTTTGGAGTCGCGTGACCAAATGCACACACTTGCTAATATGGGTATAGAAGCCGCAGAATGCCGCTTACAGAAGGAGAGATGGCCGAGTGGTCGAAGGCGCGCGACTCGAAATCGCGTAGGCCCCAAAAGGGTCTCGAGGG
>CALREJ010000040.1 GCA_943355155.1 Candidatus Peribacteria bacterium | reverse complement strand
CCATAAAAAGAAGAAGAAAGGAAGTAATAGACAGTTCCTTGCTTAGTTTCTTCTGACCGACCGGCGATGTAGCTTGTCGTATCCGTAAGACTGAACGAAGGATGCTGTATGAGAGTAGTGTACTCGCTCCCAGTACGTTGTCAACATATATGTCTAGTATTTCGTCAAGTGGAGGGGAATGTACATTTAAGCTTATAACTGTGTCACCCTGAGGACGCTCGAATGGGCGACACGTTCCATATGGAGATGCCATGGTTCGAGTGTCCTCACCATGACACGTTTTTTTATACAAAAAGGGCGCCACGTGGCGCCCCTACGAATTTCAATTCAGAAGATTTACTTCAAGTTCACCTTTGCACCTGCATCCTCCAGTTTCTTCTTCATCGCCTCAGCATCAGCCTTCGCAACACCTTCTTTGACGATCTTTGGTGCGCCATCAACCATTGCTTTTGCGTCACCGAGAGCGAGTCCTGTGACTTCGCGGACGACTTTGATCACTGCGATCTTTTGTGCGCCTGCCTCTGCGAGTTCGACATCGTAGGATGCCTTCTCTTCAGATGCGGCTGCGCTACCTCCGGCGGCAGCACCTCCGGCCATTGCGACAGGGGCGGCAGAAATACCGTAGACTTCTTCCATGTATTTGACGACGTTATTCAAAGAGATAACGTTGAGTTTCTCGAGGGCGGTGATGACTGCCTTCTCCTCTGCAGAAAGCTCGATGGTAGCTGTATCAGACATATAAATAGGAGTTAGGAAATAGGAAATAGGAATTAGGCAGCGGGAGTGTCAGTTTTTGGATCTTCGGCTGCTGGCTCGGTTGGTGTAGGAGCTGCTTCTGCTTTTATCTCCGGCGCAGCGGGTGCCTCTGCTTTTACTTCTGGAGTTGCAGCATGCGTTGCTTCAGCTTTCGGGGCTTCCTTTTGCTTTGCGATCTCGGAGAGACCGCGAGCGAAGGAAGTGAGTGGACCGTTACACATTGCCATGAACATTCCAAGGAGTTGAGTCTTGCCCGGAATTTTCGCAATAGCGACAGCCTGTTCTTTTGAGATCAATTTTCCTTCGAAAATACCGCCGATCAGTTCGACTTGCGGATGATCTTTTGCAAATTTGAAAGCGATTTGTGCACCCGTGAGCGGGTCTGCGAAGCTGAAAATACACGCAACTGGGCCATTCATCGCATCGTCTGTCAGTTCCGGAAGGTTGAGCTCCTTTGCTGCAAGCTGCATGAGTGTCTTCTTCGCGACCTTCATTTCTGCATCTGATTTCTTCAATTGATTACGCAAGTCAGACACATCACCGACTTTGAGTCCGATGTAGTGAGCAAACATCACAGAGGTGCTCTTTTGCATCTTTTCCTTGAGTTCTGTGAGCTGGGCTGTTTTTTGAACTTTGGTGAGGGCCATGGGATGAGGAGTGAGGATTTAGGAGCTAGGAAATTAGCTTTATGATAAGGAGAACCCTTCGACTCGCCCTGTGGGCTCGCTCAGGGTCGATTTGATCTGCGGCTCGCTCCGCTCGCTCTTGATCAAATCGAAATCGTTGGTCCCGTCCGGGAGACCAACGAGGCAAACGGCACGAATCACCAAGCCGGAGCCGGATGAGCGATGCTGTGTGCCTCGGGAGGGCTTACCTTCGGTCTGCGACCTAATGCCTCCGGTCTTCGGACAGACCCCAATTCTATCTATTTTTTGAGTGAAGTCAAGATGATGTGTGAAAGACTTGCGAACGAGCAACTCGTTTTCAAGTTTCCAGAATGAAGGCATAATAATACACACCCAGCAGCACCCGTTCCTGGGTGCGGCGTTTTGGTCGAGAGGCTTATGAAGATGATTTATGCAGCTGGAGTTTGAGGCATGAGTGCTCTCAATATAGCTAGTTGTTTTGAAGTGAGCTCACGACAGTAAAAGCGATCACCCTCTGACCAGAATAGTCGATGGTCTCTTTCAGGTTCACCACACAGAAATACAGTTTCGTCGTTGAGTACAGTTTTATTCGATGAGTCAAAATATTGTCTATAGACTGCCTCTGAAATTCCATTGATTCTCTCAGCAACGTTGATGCGGCCAATCGTCTCATCATAGAACTCAAAAAAAGGCTGTTCGGTGGCTGGCAGAGGAGCTGTTGTCCGCAAAGCATTTAATTCACTCTGCAGATCTGTAGTGCCGATGAGATGAGGCGAAGGTATCATTTCAGCGTAACGTAAATGTATGATAATCGTAGAATAATGGGGAGTATGCGTCAACGAGAGGATGATAGTGCTCGATGATGGGTGAAAGATGAAAGGAAAGCTATTTTTTTGCTACTATCCTTACCATGTCCACCATCGAAACATTCCTCACCGATCACCACATTCCCTTTGAAAAGTTTGAACATCCCGCAGTCTTCACTTGCGAGGAATCCGAGCTTCTTGCTCCCGAAATGCCCGGTGCCGACACGAAGAATCTTTTTTTGCGCGACGGGAAGGGAAAGAGGCATTTCTTAGTGGTCGTGGGGCATGAGAAACGAGTCGATTTGAAAGCGCTTCGGACGCTTCTCAACGCGGATAAGCTGAGTTTTGGATCCGTGGAAAAGCTTTTGGAATTTCTCGGAGTGACGCCGGGTTCTGCAACGGTTCTGGGACTTGTGACAGATGCGAATAACGAAGTCGAAGTGATTTTTGATTTATCTATTTGGAAAGCAGATGCGATCCAATGTCATCCTATGGTGAATACTGCGACGCTTGTGATCGCTCATCGCGGACTGGAGGATTTTCTTTTGGCAGTGAAACACAGTTATCGGGTGATGGAAATTCCTGCAATGCCGACATTGTGAATCTTCTGCTACACTCTCTCCCCGACATGACCGTGCAGACAAAGCCACTATCGGCTGAACAGTCATTGGAACACTGCCTCGTGCGGCGCAGAGAGAAAGGGGTGCCTTCGGATGAAGCAAACATCAGGCGAGCTTTTGATTTTGCGGTGGATCAATATGGGGATTCCATGCACTGGACGGGGGAGACCATTCTCCAGCATTGTCTTGGGGTTTTACAGACGCTCACGCGATTTGACCCAGACGATGACACGGTGATTGCGTCGTTGCTTCATCATGTACTCGATAGCAAACGCCTCACACTCGATGATCTGGAGCGCATGTACGGACAGAGTGTGCGCCAGATGATCAGCGGCGAATATCTGCTGTCGCATGTGACAATGCAAAATAGGCGCATGTCACTGGAGCATATGCGACTGATGTTTATGAAAGTGTCCGGAGATGTGAGACTTGTACTTCTTATTCTCAGCCAGCAACATCATATTATCAGTCGACTTGAGATGATGAGCGCAGAAGACAGGAAGAGACATTGCCGTGACACGCTTCATATTTTTGCGCCCGTTGCGGCGCGTCTTGGTATCTACTGGCTGAAGCATCAGCTCGAAGGACGTGCATTTCCGATGATGTATCCGGTCGATGCGGTGCGGATCGAGGAACAACTCGCTCAGGTGCATGAAAAGTACGGCGATTTTTTGCCACGTGCGGCAGCTGCACTTGTTGATGCACTGAAGCAAGCGGGGATAGAGGCAGAAGTGCATGCCCGTGAAAAACAACCGTACAGTATTTTTCATAAGATGAAGCTCAAAAGTTGCACGCACGTTGAGGATCTGAACGATCTCTTCGCGCTCCGTGTGATCGTGCAGTCGGAATCTGACTGTTACCAAGCGCTTGGTGTGCTTCATCAGCTCGGTCACCCTGTGGTTGGGCGGTTCAAAGATTATATCGCATTCCCAAAACCAAACGGCTACAAAAGCGTGCACACCACGCTTGCGCGGCTGCCACGCGCACCAGAAGGATTGCTCATGGAAGCGCAGATCCGCACACGTTCCATGCAACACGAAGCGGAGTACGGTATTGCCGCGCACTGGAGTTACAAAGAAGGGGGAGTCGCGGAGCAGGCATTCCGACGTGCGCAGATTCATCTTGCCCTGACAAACCCAGAGCAGAGTGCGCAGGCACCGCGCGGGGTGGATCATATTTTTGTGCTGACTCCGCGGGGCGACATCATCGAACTTCCCGAAGGCTCCACTCCGCTCGACTTTGCGTTTCACGTCCACACCGTGCTCGGACTTTCTTTCAAAGGGGCCAAGGTGAACGGAGCGATTGTGTCGATGGACTACGCACTCGAAAACGGTGACATCGTCGAGATCTTGAAATATCCGGATCCGAGACCGTCTTCCAAATGGTTGTCTCTACTCCGCACCGCGTCCGCGCGCAGTCGTTTGAAACGATTTTTGGTGAATCGCGAACGCCCGACGTACCTTACCATCGGTCGTGACATGATGAATGAAGAGCTGAAAAAACATCATCTTCCTCCGCTCGATACCGATCTCACGGCGCTCAAACTTTTTGACGGCAAAGCAGAGACGCCGGTGGAACGCGAAGAGATCCTTATTAAGATCGGTCAGGGTGCACAGAACGCTGCATCAACCTTGGTTCATCTCGATGCACTCAAAGAGCGCCTTCACACAGAACAGCAGGACACGATGATCGTGCGTCCGAAAACTGCGAGCGGATCGCGGGCATTTGCAAAGGTCGAGGGAAATATTCCTATGCCCGTGATCTACGCGAAGTGCTGCAAACCAAACACCAAAGACTGCCCCGCGATTTCCGGTGTCATCGGGCGGAGCGGGGAAGTGAGGACACACTGTGATACGTGTAAAATGCTCAAGTCCGTGAATCCTGAACGCAGAATTGCCGTGCGCTGGGCAGTGAGGAATGCATGAAAAGTTGCCTTTCACCAAAAACCGCTGTAGTCTGCCGCCCCGATGTCTTTCATCAAGCTTTCCAAGTTCCTCCTGCCCCTGTCCGGACTTCTCGTCTTGGCGTCTCTTGTGGTCTTTGTGTATCCCGGGCCGAACGTTAGCATCGAATTCACAGGCGGAACATTGATGGAACTCAGCATTCCCGCAGAAAAAACAAAAGAGGATCTTGCGACCACCGTGAAAGCATTCGTGCTGGGAGGAAAAAACCTCGAGGAGAATATCTCACGCACCAAAACCGGAACGTATTTTGTGAAAGTGCCGACGCTCACAAACGAAGATCACGCAGCACTCTTTGCGCATCTCACAGGCAAGCTCGGCAAAGTGGAAGAACTTCAGTACACAACCATCGGGCCAACAGTTGGCGGCAATCTGAAACAGCGGGCATTTTGGGCGCTCCTCATTTCCTCGCTGACGATCATGGCGTTCGTTGCGTTTGCCTTTCGCAAAATTCCCCGTACTCTGAATCCATGGAGTTTTGGTGTCTCGGCGATTGCCGCATTGATTCATGATATTGTGATCATTGTGGGAGTATTTACTGTGCTCAGCCACGTCACCACTTTTCAGATGGACACGCTGTTTGTGACTGCGCTCCTCAGTATCATGGGACATTCCGTGAGTGATACCATTGTGATTTTCGATCGCATTCGCGAAACACTGTCTACGGATAAGCACGCAACATTTTCTCAGATTGCGGACAAGGCTTTATATGCGTGTATCAGCCGCACCATCAATACGGGTCTTGGGATCCTTATTATGTTGACGGCGCTCTTTATCTTCGGATCTGAATCCATTCGCTGGTTTATACTCGCACTACTGATCGGATCGGTGATCGGTATTTATTCATCGTATTTTGTCGCAACACCCATTCTGGTTCTCTGGAAAAAGCGCGATCGCTGATCTCCGAAAAGAATTCCTTCGTTATTTTCTTTTCCCCTCTCTGCCGTGTCTACTCAAGCCGCAACTGTCGAACGTCTCCCAAAATCTCGTGTGCTCTGCACGCTCACTTTCACGGCAGACGAAGTGAAAAATGCGGAGGAGATTGCTCTTACGGCCTTAAGTCAAAACGTGAATATCAAAGGATTTCGTGTGGGGCATGCGCCCGCGGAGATGGTGCGCTCACGTTTTTCGGAAGAGAAGATTCTCGAAGAAACAGTGCGCTCACTCATGCGGACGGAGATGGGGAAACTTGTCGAGACGAATGCGATTCACCCTGTCGTTCCGCCAAAAATTGAAATCGTGACGAAGGATCCTCTCACCGTGAAAATCACCTTCGTCGAAAAGCCAAACGTCTCTATGAAAAATATCGACACGCTGAAAGTGACAAAAAAAGAAGTGAAGATCGATCAAAAAGAAGTGCAAAAAGTCGTGGACTCCGTTCTGAACGATTACCGCACAGCGACCGACGTCGAGCGAGCTGCCGCAAAAGACGATCGCGTCACGATGGATTTTTCGGCAACGGATAGCGAAGGAAAGGTCATAGAAGGGCTGAGCGCTGCGGATTATCAAACATTGATTGGCAATCAAACATTGCTTCCCGGTTTTGAAGATGAACTAATGGGACTCAAAAAAAATGAAACGAAAAAGTTTACGCTGAAGCTTCCCGAGAAATTTCAGATGGAGAGTCTGCGCGGCAAGTCCGCAACGTTCAGTGTGACGGTGAAGCGAGTCGAAGAAACGAAGCTACCCGAGCTGACAGATAGTTTCGCGAAGGAAAAACTCAATAGTGAAACAGCAGAGGCGTTTAAAAAAATGGTCGAACAGTCGATGAGTATGCAGGAAGAACAGTTCGATCGCATGCGCCGCGAACGCGAACTGATGGATGAGATCAAAAAGCGGACAGATGCAGAGATTGCGGAAGAACTCATCGATGAAGAAATGCGTGAACTGGTCGAAGACTGGGCGCAGAGACTGGAAAAGCAGGGGATGAGTATTCAGGATGCGCTCAAAAAAGAAGGAAAGACGGTGCAGCAGGTTGAGGAGGATTTAAAAAAACAAGCGGAGGAACGCTGGAAGCTTCGCCTTGGTATGGCACATCTTATTGAGCATAAAGGAGTGAAAGTCTCGGATGAAGAAGTCGTAAAGGCGTTTGTGGATTTTGTGCAGGGACTTCCTGAGGATCAGAAAGCAGGTGCAATGAAGGAATTCGAACACGGAGGGAAATTGCGTGAAGAACTGAGGTGGAGGGCTTTGGTGGAGAAGGTTCTCGAGGGGTTATTGGCGTGATCGTATTTTTCATCGTAGAGACGACCCGGTGGGGCGTCTCGTGGAGGTTTTTCTATGGAGTGAGCTTCTTGTGAATCATGACGGAGACGTGCGCATCGCTCGTCTCTACGGAATAAAAAAACGTGTCATGGTGAGGTGCTCGGTTCCATTAAACAAATAAAAAACCGAGCCACGAATCCACGACACTTCCAAATATTCCCTCACCCCCAGCCCCTCTCCCTCCTCCCTGATTCCAGACGGGAGAGGGGTGTCTTTTAAATAACGCTCGTCGTCTCCCTCTCCTGGCAGGCGTGCCACGTCGTTCGCGAACGACGTGGCGTGCGGGTGGAAGGAGAGGGTCGGGGTGAGGCAATCAAAAAATTCCTCACTGTATTCTCACATCCTCCTCAGCACCACCGTCATCCTCGGACCATCCTGTGTAATCCTCCACTTGAGCGCTCCACCCGTTCCCGAAGGAATCTCCAGATTTCCTACCAGATTCGGAGCGATGTTTTTGAGCAGCTTTGTTGCGGCTCTGCTATCGACAAGCCCCACTCCTGCAGGCCAGACCTCACCGGGAACAAATGTTGGAGCGTCTGTTTTCAGTGCTTTTTCAAATGCGGGTTGGTCGTTACTGAGGATGTAGCGATGGCCTTTCAGCGCAAGGAAGAGTGCGTTTTGGGTCATCGTGTGTCTGACCATGAGCGTGTCCCATCCGAGAACACTGCCCGACACTGTCTCTACCTGACTCTCATCTTGGCGCATGACACTAAACGGAAACCGGTTATCGAACGTGTGTTTTTCGACAGTCGTCGTGACCTGGCGTGCATGGAAACGCTCGAGCAAACTGCGAAGCTTTTTTCCGCCATCCCGCTCTTCTCCTTCAAGGACGATGCGCAGATGTCCTTCTATTCCTTCTGCTATAGAGAGCGTCGTTTTACCTTTGAGGAGCGGCGGTAGGTCATAAAAAGGACTGACGTCTTCTCCAAAGAGCGACGTGAGTGATGTGCGGATGATTGTCTCTGTCACGAGGGCGGGTTCGGGTCGCAGCATACTGCGGAGGTTCCGTGCGAAGGTCTGAAAATTGGAAACGTGGAGAATGAGAAGGGGATAATCGAAGAGATCTTTAGGACCGCTGTCGAGGGATGAAAATTGATTCTCTGCAGTCTCACGAATTGTGCGCAGTATGATCGAATCATCGTCGATTTCCACGGAGACCGGTTCGTTTGATGTAAACAGAGCGCCGAGCGGCGAGCGCGGATCGATTTCAACTTTCGGAAATGCGAAGTATGCGCATGCTGAAGGCAGGCAATTTTTCGTGAGCATGTGATATGTGGCCGATGTGGAGAGCCGCGGGCTATCTTTGGTGCGTGCGATGAGTGCCAAAACCTGACTGTCATCTGAGATCAGTTTCATTCCGTTTTTTCCATTTGGCATGAGCTCTGCCCATCCCAGTGTGCCGTCTTCTTTTTGCAGGAGTGCAGCGGCAAACATTCCTTTTTTCTGTGGCATCGTCGCAATCTGTGGCAGAGTTTTTGCGATTGCCTTCGCAGCCGCTGCATCGATATTCATAAGTACTGCAACTGTCTGATCAAGCGGGAGAACATTCCCCGGATCCCGTACCACAGCCGGAATTCCCTGCCACGCAAGCAAAATTCCTGTTGCAACAACAATGAAAGCACCAAGACCCAGTGCCAGTTCACTTTGAAAACTAAACTTCATGGGGACATCTTAGCATGGAGAGGGGATGAAGAATTGAGAAAAAAATATCGAAAAACGTGTCACCCTGAGGACGCTCGAAGGGGCGACACGTTCCTTATGGATTTTTTTTGATTGCCTCACCCCCAGCCCCTCTCCCTCCTCCCTGATTCCAAACGGGAGAGGGGTGTCTTTTTAGATAACTCTCGTCCCCCTCTCCTGGCAGGCGTGCGGGGGGAAGGAGAGGGTCGGGGTGAGGTTCCATCTTCTCACCATGACGTGTTTTTATACTTTACATTCTACATTTCCTTCATCCTCTCCCTCGCACTCTCCAAACTCGGATTCAACTCCAGTGCCTTTTTTAGACTTTCTTTTGCATGTTCTTTATCACCGTTTATGCCCTGAGCCCAGCCGAGGAGTTCGAAAGAGATAGCTTCCTGAGGCCATTTTTGCGTTGCCTCCTGAGCTTTCACCAAGGCTTCTTCTTTCTTGCCCGAGGCGATGGCTGCCGTGACGTAGTCTCTGTAGGTATCGATGGTTGCGTCGGGGAGTTTTGTGAGGGCGTCTTGTTGATCGAGTGCGAGAGCGATATTTCCTGCGAGCAATGCTTCACGGGCGATCACGCGGCGCACTTCACCCTCGGGCGTAAAACCATTTTGCAATGCGTACTGTAAAAAGGTCAGTGCATTTCCGTGATCGCCTTGCGCGGCGTAGGCGCGTGCGAGGAAATACTGGGTTTCCGCTTTTTCCGGGTCGAGCTGGTACGCACGCTCGAGTGAAGCGAGTGATTCTGTCGTGCGGTTGGTAGTAAGTTCACAGAACCCCTGCACGATCCATGCGTCACGATAATCATCTTGCTCACGTGTGACCTGTGACAGAAGGGGGAGTGCCAATTCGCATTGCTGCACCTGCGCCAGTGCGCGGCCGAGGAGTGTCTGTAAATGAATGTCCGGGCTTTTTGGGAAGAGCGCGTATTCATCGTATGCAGCCATGAGCGTCCTCGCATATGAACGCAGCACCGGTTCCCATCCGCTGATCACCGCAGCCAGTTCTTTTTTTGCCGTGTCGTTGCTCTCCGTTGCAATCGCGATCAGCGCGAGGCCGTAGTGTTTTTGGGGACTGTCGTCTGCGGCCGTAAGCAGTTGTCGAGCCTTTTCAAGTTCCCCGGTATCGAGATTAATAATACTTTCGAGAAGCAGCAGATCCTCCGCACGTGCTCCCGCTCGGTGAAGTTGTGCGAGTGTTTCGGTGGCGGCGCGAAAATCACGTAATTGCAACTGCGCTGAGGCGAGTTTCCGAAGTGCCGTCAGCCCTCCCCCCGCATCGACCGATAATTGATACTCCTCACGCGCACTCTGCCATTCTCCGCGCAGTCCCATCAAATCTCCTTTCCGAAGATGAAGTAGGGACGCATCACCGCCGTCATTTCCGATATCTGTCTGTGCAGTGGGATTTGTGATCAATTGTCCGCTCCCCGTACTCACCGGCTGCAACGTATTTTTAATTGTGATGCGCGCGTTATCAAGCTGCCAAAAAAGAAACGCACCAATCACAACCACGCACGTGACTGCCGCGCTGATGGGAAAAAGGATGCGATTGGGGATTGGCATGGGGGGAGTATAGGTGGATATCGTCTGCGCGTTAATTCGTTTATTCGTCCTTCGGTGAACTCAGGACAAGTTTTACTCGAAAAAGTGGGCGCTTCCTCGTTTTTTGAATGTAAGTTTTTTTGTCATCCTGAGTGTTTTTGCCGCAGCAAAAATGTATCGAAGGACGAACGAGTGAGTTCCGCCATTCAC
>CALREJ010000039.1 GCA_943355155.1 Candidatus Peribacteria bacterium | reverse complement strand
TCCTTCCGGCTCCGCCGTACTTCCCGTCGGTTGTACGCCGGCAATCGCCCCCTGCAGTCCATGAAAAAAGGCTTCGAGTGATTGTTCGACGTTTCTATTCTGCTGACGAAACTGAGAGATCTGCCCGAACATTTCCTCGATATGTACTTTCAAATCCACTGGGTCGACCTGCATATTTTCAAGCAGCAATGTCGCTGCATTTTTTCCATTTCCGACCAGTGCGTAGAGCAAATGTTCCGTGCCGACGTTTGTGTGACGAAACTTATGCGCAGTGACGACGGCCTGCTCAATCACTGTGTGTAAAAATGTGGAGAGGCCGTGGTTCACGGATTTCCCTTCAATGCTCGGTGTTTTCGTTGCCTTCAAAAGAATTCGCACATTTTCGAGTGTGACGCCTGCGCCTGTAAAAATCGAAAATGCGAGGGATTTTGGAATGCTCAGGAGTCCCAGAAGTAAATGTTCTGTTCCGATGTACATGCTTTGCATCGCCTTCGCCTCTTGTTCCGCGATCTGTAGCGCGAGTTTTGCATTGGGGGTGAAACGGTCGAAGGGTTGCATACGCGGACGGGGGAGAGGAATGAGTTTAGCACTTGGTGCTTTCGAGTGCTAATGAACACTTGGTTCTTGGCACTGTATCACGAATCAGACCTCTGTGGGAAGTAGGCAAGACCGAAAAAGATGGTATTTTTTGAATATGTTTAGTGGAGTCAACTTTTCGCATCGTCGTGCGGGTACGGAACAGGCGATTTTCGCATATCATCGAGGAAAAGCGCGACGATTGTTGTGACGGGAACCGCGAGAAGCAGGCCGAGGATCGGATTGATGATTTCAGGAAAATTCAATGCAGCGAGCATTGCAAAAATAATGGCGATCGGCGAAAGGCCAACCGCTCTTTTCATGATAAGCGGCACGAGCAGATTATTTTCACACCACTGTATGACGTAGTACACGCCACAGACGATCAGTGCCCACACAAATCCACCATCCGTCAGCGCGATCAACACTGCCGGTACCGCCGCAATGAAAGGGCCGATGTAGGGAATAAACTCTGTAAAACCCGCTAGAATCGCGAGGGTCACGGCATACGGCATTCTCAATATTTCCAGTGCGACGAACACAAGCAGAGCAATCGACAGCCCAAGAATAATTTGGCCGCGTGCCCATTGTCCGATTTTCTGCTGAATCGCTTCGGTTTTATGATCCATGTACGCGCGGTAGCTGCTAGGAAAAAAACTGCGCCACCAAGACCTGAGGTGTTCGCGTTCGATTTGTATGAAAAACGCAAGAACGAGAATAATGACGAGATTCACAACAAAGTCGAGCACGCTCCCCGCCACCTTTGTCGCGAAAAAGAATGATCCCTGTGCAAGTGACGTCATGTTGCTGCTCAGAGATTGCAGTGCATCGGTAAAATGTGTGATCGATAAGTTTTGCAATGTAACACGGACAAAATTGGTCAGGCTGATATTTACTTCGGTCGTGACGAGAGGGAGGGAAATCTGTGGGTTATTCAAAAACGCGTTCACGCTGTCATTGATGAGGAGAGCGATTTGTTGCAACTGTGTTGCAATAATTGGGATGAGAGAAACCAGAAGAAACATGAATACAAAAAGTGCAAGAACATAATGGAGCAGAATTCCTATCCCACGCGGTAACCCCATCCGTTCCATTGAACGCACACCGGGATCAATAATCGCAGCCACAAAAAAGCCAAGCAGGAGCAGGATGATTTTATCTCGCAGCAGAATAAGCATCCACGCACCAAGGACGATCAGAAGAATTGTGAGGGCTGATTGTGCGATGTTTGTCAGTGAAAACCTAATATCGACTGCCTCCTGCGGCGTGTCATTTCGTACTGGCAAACTTACGTCGTTTTGTTTTTGCTTTTTCATTTCCAGCTTCGCACGTTGCAGCAAATCCTGCGCACGTTTTCCTATGATACGGAGCGAAGTGAAGGCCGATGAGGTTTTTTTAGGAGTCATAATCAACCGAGAAGAACTGTGAGCACGAGATCGAGAATCAGGAAGATGCAAATCGAGACGATGAGCCCGATGATCGACCATTGCAGTCTGTCTTTGCCCGCTCCTTTATCTCCCGTGACCGATCCGTATGCTAGCTGATATCCGGCAAACATCACATTGAGAATGAAAAACATGCCGATCCCTCCGAAAATAATCTGGACAAGGTGACCGATGAACATCGGGATACATGCCGACGATAATTTTCCAGTCCCAAAGTCGCAGCCGATGTTTGGATCCAAAACACTCGGTGCTGCCAAAAGAACCTGTGGAAGTGTCACAGAGAGCAGTCCCGTGACACTGGCGATCACACAAGTACGGCCTCGCTCGGAAAAGTGTTTCATTGGCTCTATTCTGCTGCAAACAAAACTTTTTTGCAGTATACTGATGCCGAATTGACTCGCATTTTTTCTTGAATAGTCTCTGATCTCTTTTTATGTTTAGTTGGGCAACTGCTCCTCGGCCAATGATCGCACTTGCTCCTATGGCGGGTGTCACCGATGCGTCGTATCGACAACTGATCAAGCGGCTCGCGCCTGAGGTGATCGTGTATACGGAATTCCTGAGCTCCGATGCCATCAACTACGGTGCCAAAAAAACAATGCGCATGCTTGCATTTGATAAGTCGGTGGAGTCTCCATTCATCGTGCAGATTTTCGGTCACAAGCCCGAGCACTTTCTCGAAGCTGCAAAGGTGATTGAGCAACTTGGCGCCGATGGGATCGACATCAACATGGGATGTCCCGCAGCAAAAGTAGTCTCCAGTTGTCACGGCGCAGCACTCATCCGCAAACCCGAGCTCGCAGCAGAGCTTGTTCACGCAACCGTGAAAGCCGTGTCGATTCCGGTCAGCGTAAAAACACGACTCGGTTGGGATACACAGGAAACGCTCATTCCATTTTGCAAAGCATTGGAAGCCGCAGGCGCGCAGGCATTTGCCATCCATGGCCGCACCTTCACCGATAAATTCAACGGCAAAGCGAAGTGGGATCAGATCTACGAACTCAAAAAAAATGTGTCAGTTCCGGTGATCGGAAACGGCGACATCCGCACCGCCGCAGATGCAGTTGAAAAACTTGGGAATTTGGATGGGGTGATGGTGGGGCGGGGGACGTTTGGGAATCCGTGGGTGATGCGGGATATTGTGAAAGCTTTAAGAATTGAAAATCCGACTTCGGCTGCGGCCTTCGCCGAGACGAGTGGAAAATGTAGAATGCAAAATGAAGGAATTTTTGATGATAAAAAGTGTCATGGTGAGGACGCTCGAACCACGACACATTCAATCTCCTTCCAGGACAAAATCCCTATGATCCTCGAACACTGCGAACTCGCAGTCAAAATCAAAGGGGAAAAGAGGGGAATGCTCGAAATGCGTCGGCACTTAAGCAGTTACGTAAAAGGATTCGATGGTGCATCGGACATGCGTCAGAGGCTTGTGCGGGTGGAGACTATCGATGACGTGAAAGCGATTTTGTGTGGGTGAGATTAGGGTATTCTATCGCCTCTTTCATCGTATTTTACTATGATTCTAGCATTACGGCTAAGTGTTGCCGCAATTTTGCTTTTGAGACCGTCCACAAATTTTCCAACTAACTCCATTCTGTGAGGTTCTAATCTTGGTGCAAATTTCATATTTAGAATACCGTCAAGTTCTCTTCGAAGTTCAGGATCACTCTCCGTCAGTCGTAAAGCTTCTACTATTATAGGGTCATCTTTTTTTTCTCCATTTGTCATAATCCTTATTATAACATTTTCGCCTTTAAAAGTAAAAAGCGGCCTCTCGACCGCTTTCAGTATTCATTGAGTCTTTGATTAGAGCTGAACTTTGACCCCCGGTCCCATTGTCGGGGCGATCGTCACGCTTAAGATATAACTGTTCTTGATTCCTGTTGGGCGGGCTTCGACGATGCCTGCGATGAGGGCTTCGAGGTTTTCTGCGAGCTTTTTTCCGCCGAAGCTGATTTTTCCGAATGGTACGTGGATGATGCCGAATTTATCCATTTTGCATTCGATGCGGCCTTTTTTCAGAGCTTCGATGGTCTTTGTGATGTTATCGCTGACGGTTCCTGCTTTCGGGTTTGGCATCAGTCCTTTTTGGCCAAGAGTCTTTGCGATCTTACCAAGGTTTTTCATCATTGCGGGAACGGCGACGGCGATGTCGAAATTGATCTCTCCTTTTTCGATTGCTTTCACGAGGTCGTCGTTTCCTGCAATCACCGCTCCTGCCTTCTTCGCTTCGTCGATCAAATCGTCCGGTACGAATGCCGCAATGCGAACGACTTTTCCTGTGCCGTGGGGCAGGTTCACTGTTGTGCGCACCAATTGATCTGCCTGAGTTGTATCTGCATTGATCCGCACATGCGCCTCTGCAGTCGCATCAAATTTCGTTGTGCTGAGTTTACTCACTAATTCCGCTGCATCAGAAATAGAATAGAGCTTTGCGGCATCGACCATCAGAGCTTTTTCCTTGTACTTTTTGCTGCGAACTTTTTCACGGGGCTGAACGGACTTAGACATAAAAATGGGGGAATGTGGTTTACCCAGATTGCCGAAGCATCGAAGGGTGGGCGTCTCGCAAAGCGGACTTCCACAAATAAGTGGCGGCAGTGTGCCAGAAAGGCAGGGGTGCTGCAAGGCTCTTTGGTCGGTTTTATGCTGCTTTCTTCGCCTTCTTCACCGTTGCAGCCGGCATGATCTTTGGTGCAGGCTTTAAGGCAATTTTTGCAGCAACAACGGGCTGCGTGGCAGCAGGCTTTGGTGTTTGCTTCGAACCTCCGACGATCGACGTTACAGAGGGCAGATCGTTATGACGCTGATGTTCGATGGTAAACCAGCAGAGGATCAGTCCATACAGAAGCATCGACATTTTGTTCATTCCTTCAAGTCTTGGAATATCTCCGAATGTTTCAAATGTCTGCAGAAGAAGAGACAGGCCAGCCAGTACGGTGATTGTCATGCCGATGCATTTCCACGAATAGAAAAAAAGTGCTTCGGGGATGATCTTGGATTCCTTTTCAATCTTGCGCAATTTGCCGTCGTGCCAAAGAAAGATCGCTCCACCGATGATAAAGACTGCGAGGAGTTCCATGTAGACAGTGGTTGCGAGAGGAGTGCGAGAAAATACCGCTCGGACAGCAGGAAGGCCGCCGGCTGTCATGAGTAAAATTCCAAGTGATTCTGCGAGGTAACTGTAGGCCGCTTTTGAAACCTGCTCCGCACGTGCTGCCCCTGCGCGCGCCACTCCGGGGAGTACCAATACCTGCATGATCACGAGAACAATGAGTGGTAGGAAAAAACCGGAAAAAACCCAAATTGATTGAAACAGGAGGCTTGAGGATATTGCTGTCATCATGTGAGAGTGGGTGGAAGCCCGAACAGATTACGTTGCGATTGCACTCTCTGCACGCGAAAGCGATTGCCGCGATAAGTTTTTAGTTTTTCATTCTACATTTTACATTTTCAATTTTACATTTATTCAACTGTCACTCCCATACTCCTCGCAGTTCCTGCGATCGAGTTCATGGCCTGCTCCACATCGGTCGTATTGAGATCCGGCATTTTCCTCTCGGCGATTTCGCGGAGATGAGCCTTGGTGATTTTTCCGACTTTGTTCTTGTTCGGTTCGCCGCTCCCTGCCTGAATCTTTGCTTTTTCTTTGATGAGTTCTGAAGCAGGAGGTTGTTTCGTGACAAAAGAGAACGAGCGATCTTCGTAGACCGTGATCTGCACCGGAACCAACTGTCCCATTCTGTCCTTCGTTGCTGCGTTAAATTGCGTGCAGAAGCCCTGGATATCGACTCCAGCCTGTCCCAGCGCAGGCCCCAGTGGTGGTGCTGGGTTTGCTTGTCCGCCGCGTGCTTGGACTTTGATGATTTTCTTGATCTTCTTGGCCATATGTGCGGGGCAGAGTACTGATGAAAGGAGGGGATGTAAAGGGGAGATAGGATGGATAGAAAAGTATTAAGTATTACGTATTAAGTATTAAGGGAGTTCTTTAATCCCCCTAATACCTAATACAGTCCCCTTAATACTTATTCATCACTTCGTCACCTCCTCAATCAATCCCTGCACGCTGTCTTCCTTTCCCATAACCACATGAAATTCATAGAGCCTCTCACGGACGCGGACGAAAATCATGCGTTCGGTGCTGAGGGCGGGGTCTAAAAAGGTGAGAATATTGCGCGTTGGTTCGTTTGGCAGCTCTTCGGTCGTATCTTTCAAGTCCTTCACATCCGATGAAAAGGATCCAATCAATGCTTCTTTTAGTGCGACGAAATGCTTCTTCACGCTCGGACTTTCAATCCATGTCACGGATCCTGCGCGATCGTTATCCTTGATGAGTGTAAGGGAATGAATGGATGGTTCTTCGGATGCAACTTGAGAGAGGAATGTGAGATCGCTGCTTTCTTCGGTCGTGAAACCAAGATTTTTGGCTGATTCGTCGACGTTTGGGCCGGTTCCTTTCTTTACTCCCAGACTCGTTGTAACAATGCTCATCGCAGATGATTCCGATCCGTCCGTTCCGTTATCTCCCGTAACATCTGCAACGTAGACATCATTCGTGATAAAAAAATCCGCAGCGCCAAGAGCTCCAAGGAAGACCAAGAGCGAGAGCGTGACGATGATTTTACTGCGAGGAGTCATCGGAGGTGATAATAGAGAGAAATTGAGAATTGAGAATTGAAAATTGAAAATTGAAAATGATTCAGGAAGGATGTTTATTTAACAATATTATCAATATAAAGTCAATATCCTGTTTTCTTTCCTCTGATACACTCTATTTATGGCTCTTAAACGTGTTTCTCGGCTGTCTCCTGTCCTTGAAACTATAGCCAAAAAGGACGAAATGGATCCTGTGGAACAGAACCTTCGCCCCAAGATCCTTTCCGAGTACATCGGTCAAAGCAAGATCAAAGAACATCTTCTCATTCATATCGAAGCCGCGCGCAGGCGCAGTGAGCCGCTTGGCCATACGCTTTTGCATGGACCGCCCGGGCTTGGAAAAACGACACTCGCGCATATTATTGCGCAGGAAATGAATGCTCAGGTACGTGTGACGAGTGGTCCTGCGATTGAAAAGCCGGGGGATTTGGCGTCGCTCCTCACAAATTTGTCACAAGGAGATGTGCTCTTTATCGATGAAATTCATCGGATGCGACCGGCTATAGAGGAAGTGCTGTATGGCGCGATGGAGGATTTCATTCTCGATATTATGATCGGCAAAGGGCCAACCGCACGCTCCGTACGCCTCAACATCAAGCCATTCACGCTCGTTGGAGCGACGACGAAGGCAGGATCTGTGAGTGCGCCGCTTCGCGACAGATTCCTCCATAACTTTAAACTCGGATTTTACGATAAGCCGGAAATGCAGAAAATTATCGAGCGCTCTGCAGGCATTTTAGGTGTACAGATGGAAGGACTCGCATCGCATCGTATCGCTTCAGCAAGCCGTGCAACGCCACGCATAGGCAATCGCTTGATCCGTGCTGTTCGCGACTTTTCTATCATCCGCGATGAACCGGCTGTCACGCTCGCGTGCGTCGAAAAGACATTATCTTCTTTAGATATTGATGACGAAGGACTCGACGCAACGGATCGCATGCTTCTCACAACCATCGTCGATGCATTTGGTGGAGGACCGGTTGGGCTTTCGACTCTCGCTGCGATCCTCGCCGAGGAAGATGAAACGATTGAAGATGTCTACGAGCCGTATCTCATGCAGCAAGGATTTTTGCAGCGAACACCCAAGGGTCGCATGGCAACGAGAAAAACGTATGAGAGACTGGGAAGAGAATTGCCGCCGCAGGCTCAGCAGTCGCTTCTCTAAATTCCCTTCTGCGCACTTCGATACAAAAAACGTGTCATCCTGAGTGTTTTTGTCGCAACAAAAATGTATCGAAGGACGAACACGTTTTTCACTCAGTGTGACACAGTGATTTCCATCAAATCAGCACCTTCACCAGCAACACCTCTTCCATTTTAGGATTTGATTCCATCGATTGAATGAGTGTCCGGCGTGAGATGCGATTCACGAAGACGTATCTTCCCTTGATCGTGTATTGCAATCCACTTGCTTCCACAAAGCTTGGAACCAAGACGAAAAGGGAAGTGAGAACGGCAATGATTTTGGTGTTCATGTGCATGGTGTAGATGTGAAAAATGTTCGCGTCTTCTTTCCATGGGGAAGACTACTCTGTGAGGTGCGTCGCACAAGAGACCGGCACTTCATTTTAGAAAATCTGTCTAGCGCAAATTTTGTACTCAGCTGGCCTCGCTCATCAGTGTATTTATCGATGAATGCATTTTTTGTACGAAGTTTGATTCTCTGAATTTTTCTGCCTGCATGCGGCACTTTTCCGGTGAATACTTTTTCTGATCGAACTCGTCCAGTATTTTCATCAAAGATTCGGGTGTTTTTTCAGAGAAAAATGCGCCATGGTCGCCTTCCGTCACAGTTTCTTTCAGTCCGCCTTTCGTAAATCCGATCACCGGAATTCCCATCGCCATTGCTTCCAAAGGAGTGAGCCCAAAGTCTTCTTCACCGGGGACAATGAGTGCACGTGCATGGAGATATAATTCTTTCAGTTGATCGTGCGTTTGGTATCCGAGAAATTCAATTGTTTCACCGGCGATCTTTTTGAGTGCATCCATCGCAGCACCTTCACCGGCAATTTTGAGTGGCAGTTTCAGTCGGTTACATGCCTCGATCGCGAGGTCGATGCGTTTGTAGTCGGCGAGAGTTGAGACAATTAAGAAATAGTTGCTCGTTGGCTCGTTGGCTCGTTGGCTCGTTATTTCATTAGTAAACCATTCATCTCCAATCGGCGGATAGATCACGTCACTCTTCCTGTCCCAGTAGAGTTCGATTCTTCTCTGCACTTCCTTCGATGCGGCGATCAATGTGTCCGGCCGCGGAGCAACTTCTGCGTCCCACTCCCTGAGTTGATGAAAAGTTCTCTCAAGATATGCGCGCTTCAGTGGTCCCACCATTCCTCGATTGGATCTTTCAATGACATCATGACTTCTATCCCACAGATACCGCGCAGGGGAGTGGACGTAGCAGAGGTGCTTGGGTTTTCCGTTGGTGATGATGCCGTGGGCGAAGGCGGAACTGCTGCTAATGACGAGATCGAATTCTGAAAAATCGAATTCCTCGATGGCAGCAGGTGATCTGCGAAGGTAATGATGGTGATTCAATGTGAAGGGAAATTCTTCTTGGAGCTTGCTTGTTCGGACGCGCTCCCTAGGAAACCATTCTCCCATTTTTTTTTCATCGTAGAGAAGTGTGTAGATCGGGGCTTCTGGAAACATCTTTGCAAACACACGGAGCACGCGCTCGGCACCACCGCGGATCGTGAGCAGTTCGTGGACGAGTGCGACCTTTAAAATTTTTTCTTGCATGCCTACAGTATGGAGCATCGAGACTTGAATCGGTAGCTCAGAAAAAAATGGAAAAATTCTCTTGCATCTCACTCATAAATCGCTATCTTTTGCGATAAATTGACTCGATACTTTGTTTCACGAGTCAGAGAAAAATGAGAGATGTCTGACGTCCCGTATCACCGGCAGCAACAAGACTACACTTGCGGACCCGCGGTGCTGAAGATGGTTTTGGCGTGGTATGGAAAACAGGAGGAGGAAGAAGTGATCGCCGAAAAACTCGGGACGAATCCAAAAACAGGAACGACGCGCAAGGCGATGGTGAGTTTTCTGAAACAGGGAGGAGTGAAGTGCCGCCCCATTACGAAGGCGACGTTTGACGATTTATTTGTGACCGCATCTTCCAACTCAATCGTTGTTGTGAACTACGTGGAACCGACGGATAACGAAGGTCACTACGCGCTCGCGATTCATGCCAGTGAGACAACCATCGTCCTGCACGATCCGCACAACGGCGCATTTTTTGAAATGTCGAACGAAGAATTTCGCAAGCGCTGGGAGGGTCACCACACCCGCGACAAGAGCAGAGGATGGATGGTAGTTGTAGATCAGGCAGCCTGATGTATTTTGGTCACAAGTTTTTCCTTCTCCTCCTTACTCCATTTCTTCACTTCCGCCTCGCGCTTGCGGGCACTTGAGAGCGTTTCGAATTCTTCGTGGTAGATGATTTTCACCGGCAACCGGCTTCGTGTGTATTTCGCGCCCGTGCCATCGTTGTGTTTTTTCTCCCGTTCCTCAATATTCATCGCCGTTCCGGCATAGAGAGAGCTATCACTGCAGCGGGCGAGGTAGAAGAAGTGGGGCATGTGGAAAGTATACAAGGAATCATTGAGAATCTAGGCGCAGATCGTTATAGTACCGCCACATCTGTGGGTCGGTAGCTCAGTTGGTAGAGCAGTGCCCTTTTAAGGCATTGGCCGAGGGTTCAAATCCCTCCCGACCCACCATTCTGGACAAGAGGGTGTAAAATTATCTCGTCGAAGGGAGGTTTGAGTTTGATGGAAGCCACTTTCCTCTTTGCGACGTAGGTGTTCAAGACGAGCATCTTCGCAATCGTATCCTTCACGTCGTGCGTGACCTCATCGTAGT
>CALREJ010000038.1 GCA_943355155.1 Candidatus Peribacteria bacterium | reverse complement strand
GTTTGAGAAAGCCGTGCACGATATAAGGCTTCGAGCTGATCTCTCTTGGAACGTGTAAACTTGGCCATACGGTAGGTGGGGAAAGGAGTAGACGCCTTCCCTCCTACCGTACTTGAAGATTTCTATGCGTTTGAGATTTCAGTTCACGTATTAATGAACTAGTCAATTTTTCACTTTTCCGCTATAATGATCAGATTCCTTGAACCTCATGAAAAACACACTCAACGTCGCGTACTTCACGATGGAAATCGGCCTCGAGAGCGGCATTCCGACCTATGCCGGTGGACTTGGGATGCTGGCTGCGGATTTGATGCGTTCTGCTGCGGATGTTGGACTCGACGCTGCATGTATCACGGGTTGCTGGCAGTACGGATATTTGCATCAAAAATTGCAGGAAGATGGGTCGCAGATTTATGAGGAAATGGGATGGAATCCTGCAGAGAAATTGGAAAAACTTTCTGAGGTTGTTTGTGTGCAAATAGAAAATAGATTTGTGAAGGTGGGATGTTGGAAAATGGAACTTACGGGGGAACTTGGAAAAGTGCCTGTGTATTTTTTGGATACGAATGTTGAAGGCAATACTGATGACGACAAGGCCATCATGAAAAATCTGTATGGAGGAGATCAGACGATGCGCATAAAACAAGAAATTGTTCTGGGTATTGGTGGCGTTCGGATGCTTCGTGCACTTGGCTACACTGACGTTAAAAACTTCCATTTGAACGAAGGCCACAGCGCATTTCTCACACTTGAGCTTCTTCGTGAGCGCGATTATAAAGATGAAAATGTTCGACCATCCTGCGCATTCACGACTCACACTCCAGTAAAGGCAGGTCACGACGTGTTTGATTACGACCTTGCACATCGCATGTGCGGCGATATGATTCCATGGCACATCAAAAAACTTGCCGGTGAAAATGCACTCTCGATGACTGAGCTCGCGATGAATTTGTCGCACGATACGTTCGGGGTGTCAAAAATCCATGGCGATGTGTCGAGGCAACTCCTTGGAAACAATAAAGTTGGATATATCACAAACGGAGCACACCACAAAAATTGGGCGTCACCGGAAATGAAAGCTCTGTTTGATACGTATGTTCCGGGATGGAGGCAAAACCCATCATTGCTCGCCGCGCACTATCGAGATCTACCAGACGATGAAGTGTGGCAAGCGCATCAGGCTGCGAAAAAACGCTTGATCGATTATGTGAATGCAAACGCACACGTTCAGTTCGATCCAAACTGTCTCACGATCGTGACTGCGCGCAGAATTGTTCCTTATAAGCGTCCGGAACTTCTGTACACAAACATGGAAAGACTGAAACAAGTCGCACACGGAAAATTGCAGATTATTCACGCTGGTAACGCGCATCCACACGATAACTTTTCTCAAGACGTCATCCGCCACATCATTGAACGCGCGAAGGAATTGAAAGGAATTGTGAACATCGCATACTTACCGAATTATAATCCTGATCTTGCTCGCGTACTCACTGCGGGAGCGGACGTGTGGCTCAATACTCCAACACGCTTACTCGAAGCATCCGGAACATCGGGCATGAAGGCATGTCTCAACGGAACACTGAATCTTTCGACCCTCGACGGTTGGTGGATCGAAGGATATGAAAAAGATCCGGAAGCCGGTTGGAGAATTGGACCACTCGCACAAACACTCAACGCCGATGATACGCGTATGATCGATGCAGAAGACTTGTACACGGAACTGCAGTATCAGGTGATTCCCGAATACGAATACCCCAATCGCACACGCTGGATTCACCGCATGCGTCGCGCGATTGCATTAATGGGAACGTTTAACACGCAAGTCGCGATTGAGAATTATAAAAAAATGGCATGGACGAACTGAGAATAGAATCTAGGAACTAGAAATTAGAAAAGAGAATTTTAAAAATTTAAAATTGAGGATGCTGCATGCATTCGCTACCATCAGTTTCATGGTGACAATGAATAGCTCAACTACTTTGAAGATGCTTTTCCCGATTTCGATTGCTGTATATATCGCTGCTTGCCTTGCTTTTTATTTTCATGCTGTTGATTTGAACCCTCAGTACGATACTCAGGCTATTCGTTATGGTGTCGAGATGTTTAAAGCAATGACAGATGGGAATCTATGGCAGTGGATCACGGAGCCACCGGCACGAAAATATCCGATGTTGTACGTCGCTCCATTTACATTTGCTTTTAAAGTAATAAGCGGTGAAGGTCTGACACTTTTACAGGAACATTATGCATCTCGTGCGATCACGTTGCTCTATGCATTTGGTTTGCTGGCAGTAGTATGGAGAATTGCCGTCAAATTTTTTGGGGAGGGACGAAGCACGATAATTCTGCTTTTCACGAGTTTGAATTTTTTCATGTTTGCAACGGCTGTCCGCCCACACATCGCAGTTGCTTTTTGGACGACTTTGACTTTGTACGCGTCTATCCTTATGCGTGAGGACAATGCGAAACCTCGGTTTACATATCTGACATTTATATCTGCAATGTGTGCATTTGCGACATTGCAGAGCGGTTTATTTGCTTTTATTTTTCCTGTGCACGCATTTCTGGAAAAAAATAGCAGCAAGATCCAGATCGCAAAAGTTGGATTCGCTACTTTACTTTCGATAACAATTTCACTTTGCATTGGTTACCCGCAAATGTTCTTCGCATTTTTAGGAATGACTTCAGGGCATATTGATGCAAGCATGGGACATGATGTTGGCTTTGATGTTCTTCCGTTTCTAATACCCCAGAAAATCTGGATGCTTTTCGCGTCTGATGCAATTCTGTGTTTGTTTGCAATACTGGGAACCCATGCCGTGCGGAAGAGACATGATAGATACACTCCTATTTTTTATTATATCATCGCGTTCACGATTGTATTTGGGATGCAGGGTATTACCTCCATACGTTTTTTTCTCCCTCTACTCCCCATGCTTGCTCTTCTTGGTGCAGAAAAATTACGTCACGAAAAGTTTGCACAAGTGTTACTCTTAATTTGTATTGTTTTAGCGTATGCAAAACTTAGTTATCTTGCATTGCAACCGAACACATTTCAGCAAGCGAGTAAGTATATTTCAGAAAAAAATGATTATTTTCTTTCAACAAATATCCCAAATTATTTTATGAATCTTCCATACTCCGCCTATGCAACAAATCTTACCCCTATTGACTCGGTCGAATTTCTTATGACAGCCACTGACAAGGATGAAGGCATAGAGTCACTTCCTCTCTGCACTGCATTTATTGCAACAACTACCGCAACAAAAGCAGCAGGAACACCATACATGTTTTTTTGGAATGATATGCAATGGCCACAATTCTATTTGTTTTTCACGCGCTCACTGGGGCAGAATCTTCGCCTCTATTGTCATAATCCCGAATAAAACTACGCATTACGTTTCATCAAATGCTAAAAAGCGAAACGTCGAAAGAATCTGTTCCGGAACAGTAAGGATGGATTCAACATCGACAATTCCTGCAGTTCGCGCCTTCAAAAAATCCGGATTGCCTGCGTTCATCGTTATCTTCGCCTTCACCATCGCATACCTTCCATCGACTCCGGCCTGAGGAAAATCGCGAATGAACACATACGTAGAATGAAGTGAACCATCATCATTTGTAAAATACGGAGTCGTCAGGGCGTACAATTTTCGATCAGCAATTTTCCATGCACCTTGCTGCATCGATGGATCAAGTTGTGATTTTAGATCACTCCGGATTTTTGTGAGGACAATCGTTGCATTGGTACCATCATTTAGAGTGACGCTGCCAACATCTTCTTCAACGAAAAACGGAGGCGGATACGAAAGCTGGAATCCTAAATTTTTCGTCCGGAACAATTTCCACTGTGCAGTTTTGACATCGGACGCACATCGAACAACGGAAGTTTCCGAATTTGGCATGACGACGACAGCTTGCAGCTGTGGAATAGATAGAAGAATATTTTGCGATTGACTGAATCCGATAAAAAAACCTATCCCTACAAGAATCAGAAGTGAGAGCAAGCGAAACATAACGAAACGAATGCTAGCGGACGCAGATTTCGGTTACAATCGAGTTATGGATCGACAAGACTACCGATTTGTGACTCATTGGCGTGTGGAAGGAACTTGTGAACAAGTGTACGAGATTTTGATCGAGCCCGAAGGCTATGCGAGGTGGTGGGGCGATTGCTACAAACGCATAGAACATCTTCGTGACAATGATACACATGGAGTGGGTGGCGCCAGCCGCATCGTGAACAAGGGATTTCTTCCTTATACACTGACGTGGACATCGACCTTAATCAAAGAAAATCCACCACACGGATTTACCATCCAAGCAAGCGGCGAACTCGACGGAGAAGGACAATGGGAATTGAAACAAGATGGTGATTGTGTGAATATTATTTTCCATTGGAATGTGCGACTCACGAAGCGCTGGCTGCAGCGTTTGGCAATTATTGTGAAGCCATTTCTGATTGTGAATCATAACTATGTGATGAACCTCGGGCAGAAACATTTGCAGGAAGAAATTCAAAGAAGGTATCACGCAAAGTAAAATTCTTGACTCTTCCTGTTAGCACTCTAGAATACCGACTGCTAACCCGTCTTCGCTTTTGAGCTTTGCCGCGGTTTCACTCATACTATTTTCCTCATTAATTTTATGGCTCAATTACCAAAATTCGCTGTGACGATCCAGCCACTTGGCGATCGTGTTGTCATTCTCCCTATCGAAGCTGAGCAGGTTACTGCTTCCGGCATCGTGATTCCCGACACCGCAAAAGGTGAAAAACCTCAGGAAGGAATTGTTCTCGCTCTTGGAAAGGGCGGACTCGGAAAAGATAATGTGAACCCAAGCGATTTTCTGAAGGTCGGCGACAAAGTTCTCTTTGGAAAATACGCAGGTGACGAAGTGAAACTAAAAGATAAAGACGGCAAAGAAGTTGAAGTGAAGATGCTCCATGTTGATGCTGTTCTTGGACTAGTGAAGTAATTCAAGATTTTCTTAATTCCTAACTCCTATTTCCTCACTCCTAAACATATGGCTAAACAACTCCTCTTCGGTGACGCAGCTCGCGCAAAAGTGCTAAGTGGCGTTACCAAACTCTCCGCAGCCGTCCGCGCAACCATGGGCCCGAAAGGCCGTAACGTCGTGATTGATCGTAAATACGGTGGACCGACCGTGACCAAAGACGGCGTGACCGTCGCGAAGGAAATTGAACTCGATGATCCATTTGAAAACATGGGCGCGCAGCTCGTGAAGGAAGCTGCAACGAAAACAAATGATGCTGCTGGTGATGGAACGACGACCGCAACCGTCCTTGCACACGCAATGATGGAGGAAGGCATGAAGCATTTGAGTTCTGGTAGCAATCCAATCCTCATCAAGCGTGGAATGGAGCGCGCAGCGGAAGCAGTGACAGAATTTCTCGGCAAGATCAAAAAAGATATTTCCAAACGCGAAGAATACGCAGCAGTCGCAACCATTTCCGCTCAGGATAAGGAAATTGGTTCGGTGATTGCAGAAGTGATCGACGAAGTGGGAAAGGACGGAGTCGTCACAGTGGAAGCAGGGCAGACGCTTGGTCTCGAGAAGGAATTCGTCGAGGGTATGCAATTTGAAAATGGCTACATCTCGCCATATTTTGTGACAGACACTGCACGCATGGAAGCGGTGTTTGAGCGTGCATCGATCCTGATCACCGACAAAAAGATCAGCTCAATTCAGGAAATTCTTCCGCTTCTCGAGGCACTCGCTCAGAAAGGAAAGAAGGAAATTGTGATCATCTCCGAAAACGTCGAGGGTGAAGCACTCGCGACGCTCGTTGTGAACAAACTCCGCGGAACGTTCTCCGCACTTGCGATCAAAGCACCTGCATTTGGTGATCGCAGAAAGGAAATTTTGAAAGACATCGCTGCTCTCACAGGCGGACGACTCATCAGCGAAGAGATCGGACTCAAGCTCGAGAACGCAACAGTTGCGGACTTGGGAACAGCACGTCGCGTAGTCTGTACGAAAGACACAACTCTCATTGTCGGCGGTAGCGGAAAGAAGGCGGACATTGAAATGCGTATCAATGAAATCAAAGGACAGCTCGATAACACGAAGTCTGATTTCGACCGCGAGAAGCTACAGGAAAGACTTGCTAAGCTCACAGGTGGAGTTGCCGTCATCAAAGTCGGTGCTGCAACGGAAGTAGAACAAAAGGAAAAGCAACACAGAGTTGAGGATGCATTGTCCGCAACTCGTGCAGCAGCGGAGGAAGGAATTGTTGCAGGAGGTGGAACAGCGTATATCCGCGCCCTTCCTACGCTTGAGTCTTTGATGAAGAACTGCAAAGACAAGGACGAGAAAGTGGGAATCGAGATCGTCATGAACTCACTCACAGCTCCAGCAAAAAATATTGCTGAGAACGCGGGCATCGAAGGTGGAGTCGTCGTGAGCAAAGTCCGCGACATGAAAGACAACATGGGTTATAACGCGCTGACGGATGAATACACCGATCTCGTCAAAGGTATGGTTATCGATCCGAAAAAGGTCACTCGCTGCGCCCTCGAAAACGCTGTCTCCGTCGCTGCAATGTTCCTCACGCTCGAGGTTGCAGTTACAGATATACCCAAGAAAGAAGAGCCTGCGATGCCGCAGGGTGGAGGTGGAGGAATGGGTGGGATGGATTTCTAAACAAAGTGAATTGATGAAAGACGAAAGCCCTGCGCAAGCGGGGCTTTTAAAAGACAAATCATGCAACCAGATTATCTTTTGGAACTGGTTTTGGATCCACATGCTCAAATAGTGTTTCCTGAAGCAGCCCTCTGGCATCTTTTCCTGTTCTCTCAAGACTGTTTGTATCAATCGCTGGTCTTTGAAGGATTTGACGGGAAGGATCTTGATCAGCGGGACTGAGTTCTGTGATGCCACTTTGAATTAAATATTGCCGCGCAAATCTTGTAGAAATACTCATCTCCTTTCTATTTAGTTCATTACCTTCCATATTTTTTTGAAGATTTTCCACTTCTGCAGCTAGAGCACTGTAGATTGTTTCACAGTGCGTTGCTTCTTCAGATCCTTCCTTACTTTTTTTCCATTGAAAAAATGCGTTGTCTCTTTTAAATGCAAGATCATCACATGATCGTTTTTGCTCTTCGATAGTTGCAACAAGTTGCTGATATTCATCTATAACTCTAATAGATTCTCTAATACGTATCTGATCTTTTTGAGAAATTGTAACTGCAGGCTTAGAAGTTTTTGAAGAACTGAGTGAGGGATCCTGGGCGACTGCACTGCCCTGAAGAATCGTTGCAACAGCGAGGGTTGCATAAGAAATCATCTTTCGAAGATTATTGGTGTTTTGTAATCTTGGAGAATCCGGAAAAGTTGAGAGGATGCTTACTGACTTTGGCATGTGGATAGTATAATTCTTATCGAAGAAATGTCAATTATTATTGACCTTAATTCTATCTTGGAAAATCTGCTATTATTGAACAATGAAAGGAGTCTTTATTGTTCTCGAAGGACCAGATGGCAGCGGAACGTCCACTCAAAGCAAATTGCTTGCAGACGCTTTAGTCTTAGAAGGCAAAGACGTACTACTGACATGCGAACCAACCGATGGAACCATCGGAACCTTTATCAGAAGTGCTTTGCAATCCGGGGAAATGCCGAACGACGCATTGCAGCTTCTGTTCACTGCGGATAGATCGTGGCATTTGGAAAATATTGTTTTGCCGGCTCTTAGAGAAGATAAGACTGTGATTTCGGATCGATATATACTTTCCACAATTTTGTATGGCTCAGCATTGGGAATCGATACTGTGTGGCTGGAATCTATTAATAGCAATTTTATTGCTCCTGACATCCAAATTATCGCACTTCCTCCGTTTGACGTTTGTTTTCAACGTGTAAAGAAGCGAGCTACGGCTGACATTATGGAGCAGGATTCGATCATGAAAAAAGTACATAGGCGGTATGTTGATTATTCCAACACTCACTCAGAGCTTGCGGTCATCGACACATCAGGGGACAAAACAGAATCACTCAAAAAAATTCTGCAAATCGTAAAGCAAACTTGCTATAAGTAATAGCTGTGCGCAAGTGACTTTGCACTACCGACGCGTAAGATAAATTTCTCCTTCCCCATCTCTGATATGCACATAAAAAATATCGTGATTGTTTCCACAATCTCCGCACTTGTATTGCTTGGCATGGTCATAATCACGAATAACGGTGATAAATATAACACACAACAATTTGCAGCTCAGCAGACCGCTTCGATCGTTTCCGGTAGTCAAACTTCAACACCCGTTGCTTCCACATCATTTTCTTCCTCAATTTTTTCTACCGCACTGTGCGAATATGTGCGTCTTAAATTTGGAGATAATTCTAAAGAATATGAAAATTGTCTGGAGTTCAAAGACGGTATTAATACAAACTCACATCCAATCGATAATCTTGTTTGGCAGACTTCTATGATCGGTCAATGTGACCTTGTGTATAGTGCAACCCAAGATGCTTGGGTAGACCCTTGTCCAATGACATGGGGTCAATGTGATAACACGACAAAGTCCTGCACACGTATGGTTACAACGGGACAGTGTTATCAAAGACAAACATTCACCACTGGCAGATGGGTGCCCACTTCAACCTGTGTGAGATATCCTGTTCCTTGCGCTGATCCCATGAAAGAATGTGCTGCGACAACAACGTGCAGTGCAAAATCAATGATTGATGGGGTGTTCAACGTTGCATCGGATAAATTGTATCCAACCGAGGCGGAGGCAACTCAGTCTGTCATGGCTGCCGGTCTTGCGAAATGTAACGCAGAATTGACAAAGCAGTTAACCTCACCTTCCTCTCGCTTGCCAGTGTGTGCTCCAACACCGCCTTGTGTCCAGAAATCAACATCCACAGCACCTCAAATTGCCAATAAGGTTTGTACGAACCAAACGCTTGGAAGGAACGTAGTATTTACATGCACTGCGAGTGTCCTCTGCACACATATTCGTATTTGTGGTGATAGGTAATTGCAATGAGGTATACTGAATGCATGCCCCCCCGCCTCCTCTCCGGAAAAGACCTCTCAGAAAAAATACTTGCCAGTCTCAAGCCGAAGGTCAAAAAGCTCGACCCTCGGCTTGTGATCGTGCAGGTGGGTGATGAGCCTGCGAGCACGACGTACATTCGAAAAAAAAAGGAAGCGTGTGAAAGTATCGGGATGCGATGTGACTTGATGAAGTTAAAAGCTTCCACATCCTTTAAGGTACTCATCAAAACTATTCGAGCACTGAATGACGATGCAGATGTAACCGGATATATCATTCAGCTCCCGCTCCCGGGCGCACTGCACGAAAACGAACCACAACTCTTTCGTGAAATCGATCCGTACAAAGATGTCGATGGATTCACCGCATATAATCTAGGCAAAATGTTTATTTCTTCGGAGTTTGAGCATCTTCCGCCCGCGACTCCTGCAGGAATTATTGAGTTGCTGAGCGATGCCGGAATCAAGATTGAAGGAAAGTGTGCCGTCGTTGTCGGACAAAGTAATATTGTCGGGAAACCCATTGCGACAATGTTACTAAATCGAAATGCAACGGTGATTCAGTGTCATAAGTTTACGGAGAACTTAGCACAGTACACAAAACAAGCCGACATCTTGATTGTTGCTGTCGGCAAACCAAACTTGATTACATCGGAAATGGTAAAAAAAGGAGTAGTCGTGATCGACGTTGGCATCAACACTGTAAAAGGGAAGATTGTTGGTGATGTGGACTACGATGAAGTAAGTAAATTTGCAGGTGCGATCACTCCTGTGCCGGGAGGAGTTGGACCACTAACGGTTGCTTGCTTACTTAGGAATTGTGTACGGGCGAAGGAAAGACAAATCGATAGAAAGTCATGAGCATATTGCTTGGCTTGTTTTTAAATTTTCTTTCAAACAAGACTCTTTCTGAGCTATTTGTATCAGCTCAATAATTCGAAGTCTTTCAGCAGAAGTTAATCGTGCAATAATTTCATTTTTTGTTGCAATAAAAAATTCGTTTTCCAATTGATTTAAAAGAGATCTTCGTATTACAGGTGAAGACAAAAGAATTACTACACCATTTTTGACTCTTTCAATGAGAGACTTGTCTAATGATAATATATGTTCAAGTGTAACTTTTCTTTGAATGAAACGTTCAGATTTTATAGTACTACGCATACTTTACATATTACAATTATATAGTTTTATAGCAATTATATTTCTCGATTCAAAACATCGAGAATTGACATTCTAATACTCACACAGCCAACTTCTTCGCCTGATCTGCTTGTTTGAGAGCTGTGATGATCGGAGCCAAATCCCCTTCCATGATGCCCGGTAAGTTGTGAAAATTTTCGTTGATGCGGTGATCGGTCAGTCGGTCTTGAGGGAAATTATAGGTACGGATTTTTTCACTGCGGTCACCACTGCCTATCTGGCTACTGCGTAAATTTCCTTCGGCAGCTTCTGCTTTTTCTCGTTTTGCTTCGTAGAGTTTTGCACGTAGAAATTCCATCGCACGCGCTCTGTTTTGAATTTGTGAACGCTCTGTTTGGCAACTGACAACGACTCCAGTTGGAAGGTGTGTGATGCGAATTGCGGATTCAGTTTTATTCACGTGCTGACCACCAGCACCGCCCGAGCGATAGGTATCGACTCGCAAGTCCTCTGTGCGAATGTGAAAATCTTCCTCTTCCACTTCCGGAAGTACCGCGACTGTTGCTGCAGATGTATGCACACGACCTTTGTTTTCTGTGGCAGGGATTCTTTGGACTCTGTGAACTCCTCCTTCATATTTCAAGTTTGCAAAGACATCATTTCCTTCGAAACGAAGAATAGCTTCTTTGATACCTCCGAGTCCC
>CALREJ010000037.1 GCA_943355155.1 Candidatus Peribacteria bacterium | reverse complement strand
GACATCGCAAAGATTGAGCACTGGCTCAATCACACTCCGAGAAAATGTTTGAACTGGAATACTCCGTATGAGACAATGGTTGAAAATCATCTGTTTGTTTCTTCTACTTCACCGAACCCCAGTGGTGCACTTGAGGGGTAAACGCGGGGCGGTATTCATATGTACATTATGAATTAAATTTATTAAATGGCAATATCACCTTTTCGTGCCGTTTGTAATTCCCCTTTTGTGCAATCAATCACCGTCGACGGAGGATTTTGTGGCAGAATGCCGCTATCGAGGATGAGGTCCGGCTGATCGGCTTTATCTCCAAATTGCATGAGTAAGTCTTTCACTGAGTAAGGATTTGGTTGTCCGTGAATGTTGGCGGAGGTGGTAGAGATGGGGAACCCGCATGCTATGGCAAGAGACATTGCGAGGGGGTGGGAGGAGATTCTGACTCCGAGGGTTTGTTTCTGTCCTTCGACTACGCTCAGGATGACACTTTCTGGGATTGGAAATAATTTTGATGGTGCATCAGATCTTATCGGCAAAATCAGTGTCAGTGGACCGGGAAGATATTGTTTTCCCAGTTCCCCAGCACGGTCGTTCCAGATCACCCATTTTTTCGCTTCATCGACACTGGAAAATAATCCGCTCACGGGTTGGTGCAGCGGACGCTGTTTTATGGCGAAGAGTTTTTTGACTGCATCAAGATTCCTCAAATCACACGCAAGTCCATAACACGTTTCCGTTGCATGTGCGACAGTGCCACCGCTGCGGATGATTGCGGCGGCTTGCTTGATCGAGTCGGAGGAGGCGGGGAGGATGAGCATCGACGGAATTGAGAATTGAAAATAAATAAGGAACTCTTTCATTTTACATTACAGATTCGGAGTCTTATATTTTTCCAATACATCCTCAATCTGCTTTTGGAGAATTGGAGACATACTGATCGTGAGTGGAAGGGGGATCACCTGCTCGCCGATTTTCAGCTGGATTTTTTCGCTTCCCGGAAATGTTTGGAAGACTTGTTTTAAGTCGAGGAGTAAGTGTTTTGGGGCGCGCTCGGGAAGATCCACGGTGTGAATCGAGATTCCCGCGGGGTTGATCTTTTCTGCCGACTTCTCTTTCTTCCCCCTCTCCTCTTTCCAGCCAAAATGCGCGAGCACTTTTTCCATCGGCATTCCTTGTGAAATCCAGCTACTTAAGGGTCCCAAAAATTCCTCGACTGCAGCTTCTGCCGTGGAGACGACGACCGTCTCGCCTGCAATCACGTTGCCTTCTTCATCCACAGCATCGATTGCTTCTTCTATGTCGAGCATCTTTCTGGAAACGGAAATGCCGCGCTTTGCTTCCTCCTCATCGAACAATTTTTCCTCCTTCGCGCGTGCAATCATGGTCGAGAGGGATGCGCGTTTGAGCGCATCTGCACGCATCTGCAGTTGCCCCATGCGGTAATCGAGTGTGCCGCCGATGACGAGAACGGTGTCCGGTTGTTCGAGAGTACTCGCCATTTCTGCGTAGATGCGCGGGAAAAGAGTGACTTCCATTTTTCCGGTTGGGTCTTCGAGCATGACGATCGCCATCGTGTCGCCTTTTTTCGTGCGGATTTTTTTGATGCCTTCCTGTATGCCTGCGACGGTCACTTTTTTGCCGACTTCTTTTGCGGTGAGTTCGCTGATGAGTCTCGCTTTTCGTCCGATGTACGCGCGCATGCCTGCGAGCGGGTGACTGCTGACGTAGAGTCCCAAGGTTTCTTTTTCCCACATCAGTTTTTGCATCGGCGTTGCCGGTGGAGTTTCGGGGAATTCAATCATTTTTGTTTCGACAGTTTGCGTGATGCCGCCGAAAATATCGGTCTGTGAACTGTCGGTTTCACCCGTCTGTTTTTTATGATCTGCGATAAGTCCGTAGTGTTCGACGAGTGTGCGGCGCTCTCCGAGTGAATCGAGTGCGCCGGCCTTCGCGAGAGATTCGAGTAATTTTTTATTGAGTACTTTCTGCGGTAAACGTTCCGCAAAACTTTCGATCGAGGTGAATTTTCCGTTTTGCTCGCGTTCGTCGATGACGACCTTCACCGAGCTGTCGCCGAGGCCTTTGATGGCAGAGAGGCCGAAGCGGATGGCGGCCGCGGCCGCGAGGGCTTCCGGCTTCCGGCCACTGGCTTCCGGCTCGCTCGTGGCTGGCGGCTCGTGGCTGGCGGCTCGCTCCACGACTGTAAAATGACTTCTCGACTCATTGATATCCGGCGGCAAGACATCGATCCCCATAGTGCGACATTCTTCTATCTCTATCATCACACGATCCGTATCCTGCGCGTCGCTACTCAGCAGTGCTGCCATGAATTCTGCGGAGTAGTTTGCTTTGAGGTATGCGGTTTGATAGGCGATCAGGGCGTAACCGACGGCGTGGGATTTATTGAATCCGTATCCCGCGAAGGGAGTGATGACGTCATCGAAAATCCGGATTGCGAGCGCTTCTTTGTATCCTTTCGCGACGGCTCCTTTGATAAATTTCTCGCGCTGCGAATCGAGTTCTTTTTTAATCTTCTTGCCGATCGCGCGACGGAGGATGTCCGCTTCTCCGAGAGAGAACCCCGCGAATGCCTGCGCGATCTGCAAAATCTGTTCTTGGTAAATGCCGATGCCGAAGGTGGGTTCCAAAATCGGGCGCAAGTCGTCATGAATATAGGCGACTTTTTCTTTCCCATTTTTTCGTTTGATGAAACTGCTGATCCATTCCATCGGACCCGGACGGTACAGCGAGACCATCGCAGTGATGTCATCGAAGGCGGTGGGCTTCAGTTGCCTCAGATACCGGCGCATGCCTGCGGATTCCAGCTGAAAAACTCCGGTCGTATCTGCGCGTTGGAGGAGTGCGAACGTCGCTTTGTTATTCATGGGAATCTGCGTGATGTCTATGTCTTCGTTTCGCGTCCGCTTGATGATTTCGAGCGCAGTCTGGATCACGGTCAGGTTCATGAGTCCGAGGAAATCCATCTTGAGCAGCCCCAATGCCTCGAGTGGTTTTGCGCCGTACTGTGTGATGATCGTGTTCTCGTCTTTGGGTGCGCGCTGGAGTGCGGTGAATCGTGTGGAATTTTCCGGAGAGATGATGACGCCGCAGGCGTGGACGGAGACGTGGCGTGCTTTGCCTTCGAGTTTCAGCGCGTTATCAATAATTTTTCGGTACGTTTCATTGCTCTCGTAGACCGCTTTCATTTCGGATGTTTCGAGCGCCTCTTTGAGTTTTGTTCCCGGACGTTCGGGGATCAGTTTTGCGAGTGCATTCATTTCCAGAAACGGAATCCCGAATGCGCGACCGACGTCCTTCACGGCAGCACGGGCAGCGAGTGTTCCGAATGTACAGATCTGCGCAACACGATCATTCCCATATTTTTGCTTCACGTATTCAAGCACTTCATCTCTGCGGTTATCGGCAAAGTCGAGATCGATATCGGGCATGCTGATGCGTTCGGGGTTGAGGAATCTCTCAAAGAGGAGATTATGGGGAATGGGGTCGACTCCCGTGATACCCATGCAGTAACTCACCATCGACCCTGCCGCCGAACCGCGCCCCGGTCCCACGGTGATGCCACGGCTTTTTGCTTCGTTCACGAAATCTGCAACGATGAGGAAGTAACCGGAGAATCCGACTTGTTTGATGACCGAGAGTTCATATTCCAATCGCGTGCGAAGTTCCGGCGTTTCCTGCGGATATTTTTTCAGGAAGCCTTCTTCGCAGAGTTTCGTCAGATACACTTCTTCGTCGGAACCGTCTGGTACAGGAAAGCGTGGAATGCGATTCACGTGGAATTCAAATTTTACGTTGCATCTGTCTGCGATCACACGCGTGTTTTCGAGCGCCTCGGGGACATGGGCGAATGCTGTTTCCATTTCTTCAAACGGTCGCATCGAGAAATCGGTATCGCGCATCGAAAACCGTCCCGGGTCTGCGACGTTTGCGTTTTTTTGGATGCAGAGCAGGATGTCATGTGCTTCGGCGTCTTCTTTTCTGCAGTAGTGACTGTTGCAGGTGGCGACGAGTGGTACACCGAGCTCTTTTCCATATTTGATCAGTTGTTGATTTGCCTCTGCCTGTCCATTCACGTTCGGCAGATCCATCAGTTCATAGTAAAAATTATTCTTTCCAAAGTACTCTTGGAATTGTGCAGTGAGTTCTTTGATTCGATCTCCGTCTTCCGCAAGTGCGGCGTTGCCGATTGCTCCTGTGATCGGTCCGCTGAGCGCGATCAGCCCCTTTCCATATTTTTTAAGCATTGCTCCATCAACCCGTGGTTTATAATACATCCCATCGAGTGCCGCTTCCGTCGCCATCTTCAGCATGTTTTCGTATCCTTCTTGCGTCTCACAGAGGAGCGTCAGCGGATAGCTTTTCGTATCAACTCCTGCCTCTCTGTCGGTATGTGTCCGCGCCGCGAGGTATACCTCCATTCCTAAGATAGGTTTCAGTCCGTGCTTTTCTGCGTACTGATAGAACTCAATTTGTCCGTACAAATATCCTTTGTCCGCGAGTCCCACCGCATTTTCCCCGAGCTCTTTCGCACGCAGCACAATTTCCTCTGGGCTTGGAAGAGCCTCGAGAAGCGAATAGGTACTGTGGCAGTGGAGATGGACGAAGTCCTCGGGTTTCATGGAGGTATTATACCTGTTATTCCTCACTTCACATCAATCTTTGCCCCCTCCGCACACTTCTTCCATCGCGGATCATCTTTCGTATCTTTCAGGTAATCACCGTTTGTGTACGGGAAGCATTCGTCGGTGAGGGCGATTTTCAGAATTTCTTCGAGACTTGCAGTGCAGGGGCGGTAGATACAACTGCGATGGAGGAACGAAGCATAGCGCGTGATGAATACGCGGAGTCCTTCATCTTTTTTTGTGACGAGTTTCGAAAGTCCACTCACGGCAGAACGCAGAGAACCGAGTGCGTCTGCAACCTGCAACTGCGCGTCGGTGATATAGGGGAAAGATGCCGCTTCATCCCGTCCCTGCAGAGCACTCCACGAACGGAAGAGTTGTCGCAGAGACGAGACTTCCAGTGACATGAAGGGGTCATTGTTGAGATCATCCGTGGAAATGCCGGAACCGGTATCGGGGACATCGTCTGCAGTTTTCAGATTTTCCGGATATTCGCGCGATGTTCCCTGTCTCAGGCGCAGTTTCAGAAATCGTTCCAAGATCCCCAGATAGTTTTCTCCGAGCGAAAAGGGTCCGCGGAGCTCCATTGTTCCCGGTACTTTTCCGTCCTGCGCAATACAAGGGCCGACGTCACCTGTGATGAGTTGGCATTCGGCATCATCAAAACAGCTCACAGCCCTGTTCGCTTTGCAGATTTTTGGCGGAGTTTTACATTGGCCATTATCGGAACAGTCCGCGTCTTTTTGACAGTGTACGCGTGGGTCATTGTCGCAGAGTCCGCCAGTCCACTGACATCCCTCTGCCGTGAGGTGTGCCCTCCGTGGCACGGGGGGGGTGGAGCCGGAAGGAGTCGTCGATGAACCGCGGATGCTGTTCTGTACTTTCACAAACTGCTCGGCAGCCAGACGGTATGTTTCAAGCTGACTGGTGATGAGCTTTAGAGACTCTTCCTCTGCGGCGAGCGGTTTGAATGACGTACGTGGTTTGAGAATAGTTTCATCACAGCCAAATCCATTTACAAAAGGCGGTGCGTAATCGGAGGTGTAGGGACACATCGGTGCTTCGAAGCTCGCAGGAGTCGTAGTGGAAGGCGGATCAAAAATTTGTATCTCTCCCCATTTTGGATCGCGGTACTGTGCATCAAAAGCGCCAAGGTTGATCTGGGCATACCGGTCGTTCAGGAACTGCAAGAGAGATTCCAGCTGAACGATTGCGAAAGGAGAGCCACGCTCCAATTGTGCATTGAGTTCATTTTGGGCTTCCTCCATTTTGCATTGAATTGAAAGCAAATCAAATCGCAGACAGGCAGTGTTATGGATCAAGTCATCTGTCCTCGTGGTCAGGCGTTGCTCCGAATCTACGAGTGACGAAATGACAGATCCGACATGCTGTGTCCATGGGAAGAGATAGTACAAAAGGTCGACGTTCGCTGTTTTTGCATATTCAATGCCATCCGTCGCGCGCTTCAGCACGGCCTTCGTGTACGGGGACACGGCATCGAGAGCGAGGACAGTTTCGCACTGCGGGCTTGTCGCTGCTTCTGCTTTTCCAAAGGAAAACAGAACGAGAAGAAGTGCCAATGTGAAAGATACAGTGCGTTTCATGGAGTGGTGTCTGCGCGAGGGGGGAGAGCATTGTCCAGTGGGCACATTTCTGTCGGGAAATGGAGAGAGGACATTTCGGTAAAGAGTTTGACCGCCATAGTCAGCACATCCGCGAGTGACGTACTCATGCCATGCAGCGCGCTGCTGTACATGCCAGTGCCGATGGTCGAGCCGACCGCCTGTGAGAGGCGAAGAAGATTCACAGATGCGTTCTGTTGCTCGTTACTCTGAATCAAGAGGTTCTGAATATTTTCTGCCTGATCAGCGAGCGGCTGATTCAGTCGTCTCGCACTCTCGATGGCGCAGAGGATCGGGGGGGAGCGAGTCGGCAAACCGACGAGTTGGCAGAGCTCTTCCTCCATCGTGTGCACGATCAGCTGTGGCCTAAAGAGCGGCAAAAATCCGGGAGTGAGCGGAGGATTCACCAATGCGGTACCGAGCGGCGAGCCAGTCTCCGGATCATTCCATGGATAGCCTTCATCCTGCACAGTCGCCGGACTTTGTGCGCCGGTCATTCGATGTAATTCAGACGATTCCTCGACGCACTGGCCGATGTAGCACATGTTATTTCCGATACGGTTTTTATAGACATCAACCTGTCCGGGCCGACAGATATCTGCACGCATCTCTATCGTGCGCTTAAAATCCTTGATGCGCGGATCGATTTTTTTTGGGTCGATGACAATGGGGCACGCGTCTCCACGGATGACGTCTTTATTGAGATTCGCGAGAGCTTTTTTAAAATCCGATGTGTAGACTCTGCTCACGTGACATCCTTTGAATCCGTCGCGCGGTCCACAGGAGAAATCTGTCCACGCTTCTGCATACGTCTCGGCGTTCATGGGGATGCCGTCGATGGGGGCGATATCTTTGAAGATGCCGTCTCTCTCCATCAGATCAGCCTGTGCTCGGTAGGCCTCTCCTTCCAGTGCACAGCACGCCGCCGCGTCTCTTTCGGGATCTCCCGTTTTCTCCGGATTAAACCCGGGTTTTTGATTGCAGATTTGGTACGCGTGATGGAGCTCGTGATAGAGCAAATAGTTTGCGGGGATATCGTCTGCAAAATTACTGATGCACACATCCACCGTACCGTCTGCAGTTTTGAGCGATGTGAGCGCGCTGACATCGCTAGTCACGCCGCCGGTTTTTTTGCAGACCGATTCGCAGTGAATGTTCAGAGTACACTGCGTGTTCGGGTCGAAGTCGGCCCTCTCTTTATACAGAAGGTCACGGCAGACATCACTGCCCGCAATAGTGGATCGAATCGATCCGGTATCCGTACAGGATGTCAGATTGATGGTGTCCGGATCAACATCTTTGTCCTGCGGACAGCGTTTCCCGCTTGCCTGTGTAAACGGTCGGCAGAGATAACCGCGAAGCGCAGTCGGTGATGTGCAGAGCCCCTGACCATCGAGTGGCACCAACGTGCCGCCACTCATGATCATCGGATCCGGAGGATAGTTGCCACCGAGAATTGCGTCGTTCGTATCGGTGAGCAGAGTGGGGAGCACAGGTTCCATCGGCACTTCCCACTGGAGTCCGGTGTCGCCAAGCGGGTGACGAGGGTCTCCGTCCACGCGTGCCCAGACGATGACATTGTCGGGGAGTGTTTCCCTTAGGAGATCTTTCGGAAAGACATACAACGCGGATTCATTTTTTTGGAGGGGTGGCGAAAACGTGTCGTTTCGGATTGCCTCCCACAGTGCGCTTAGCTTTTCCTCCAGTGTCTTCCAGTGTGCAAACAGATATCGCCGCTCGGTATTCCGGCTATTTTTTCCGCTATCGATCGGAGTGGGGTAGTCCGGTGCACGCTTGTCTTGTACGAGCCGTACACCGTATTGGTATCTCCACACTGCGCCCACACGCTCATCGTCTTTGAGGGCAGTGAGTGCATCTCCAATGTCCTGAAGCAACGGTCGCATGACATCACTGTCGACGGTTTTTGTACGGATAGGCCATGGGTTTGATCCCGATGCAGTCGTAGGAGTTGCCGTTACCAGTGATCCCGAAAAAGACACATTGTCCGTTCCCCAGATATTCACGATTCCGCGCATGTCTGCGGTAAGTTTGAGTGACCGTCCCGGCAGATCCGAGATCGGCAGTTCGTAGCTCGATGCCTGAATTTGTAAATCGCGCCCTAGGCGTCTGACGCGCGATTCGTATGTTGCCATCTGCTGGATACGCGTGACGTTTGTCATGCATTGATCTCTTTGCTTGACGGGGTCTTCGCCTTCTCTGGTTCCGCAGTAGGTATCGATTTGGCCGAGTATCGCTGCCTCGACATCGTCCGTCGTAATCGTATCATCACCGTCTTTGATCATGATCGATTGTATAAATTTTTCGACGGCAGGATCGATCATCTCTCTGTCGTTATCGCTTTCCACACTTTGCCTCATGCGTTCATACAGCGTTGTCGCTTTTACAGTCGCAGCGACTCCGCCGAGTGGCAGAAGTGTGAGGAGGAGTGAGCCTATGATGATTCGAGATGTTCGCATGTTTATTCTGGAGGAAGACCGGTGACCGGAAGATCGCGCAGGCTGCCGCGGGCATCGCGCACGCGTGGCAGGCAGGCCGTTGCCTGCGACACAAGGCCGAGGGCATTTCGAATATCGAGAGACGTTCGTTTCAGACATTCGATATCAAGCGACAGCGGTCGGAGCCTGTCTTCCCCGCCTACAATAAGAAGAGTGCGCTCGAGAGTTACACGCGCAATGCTGAGTTGATGATCGATACTCTGGGTCTGTCTCTTCATTTCGTCATTGTAGGGACTGCGTTCCGTATCGTCTGCGGTGCCCCCGTTCAAGAGCGATCCGCTGACTGCGCCTTCCTGTACAAGAATGACGGGGAGAGATTGTCTTCTTTCATTGAGTGAACATTCAAAGATGCGAAGATACTCGAGCAACACCGGCCCGAGCTCGGCTTCCGAGAGTGCATCGAGCTGCTTCTGCTCTTTCCATGGCGGGAGTGTTTCTGCCAACGTTCGCAGTTCATCTGTGGGTTTCGAAAGAGAGGCGTAATCTTCTGCGGAGCACTGGAGCTCCTTGGCGCTTGCATCCCGCAGATCATTCAGATGCGCTTCGATGATTTTTCCCACCGTGTCATGATATGTTCTCGCCCACTCATCAAAGGGCAGTGTTTCAAATTCCGATCCGACTGCTGTGCAGGGAGGGAGTCTCTTCAGATCACGACCTTCGTCGGTGTTTGTGAGAATGCCGCACGATGTCAGACTGAGCGCGAGGCAGAGCGTGCTCGTCATGCGTCTGATGCCGGCGAAGGAGCGAGTATCATTCATCGCACTGAGAGAGGAAGCAGGGCAGACGCGACAAATTTCCCATCACGCGCACGGTTTGCCAGAGAGGTTGTAGCAAAGAAAAACGGAAATCAGACAGAAAGCCCTCGAACACTCCCTGAAATTGCAAGAGAGAACGGTACGCACTGTCGTAGGCAACGAGCAGTGTGAGTGTCTGCGTTTCCTGTGTGAGCACTGCTTCCACTGCGTCGTCGCAACTGCTCGTAGAAATCGTCGTGGACTCGGTGTATTTGCAGTTTTTCAAAACCGGTTCCATGAAGCTGATGCAGCCGTCGGGTTGTACGTCGACCGTCGGCGTATCGTCCTCTGCATTTTGGGACGCAGACACTGCCATACAGACCGCACGCAGTCTGCATTGATAGGCGCGGAAACTCTGGAGGACTGCAGGGAGTTGATCGGATGTTGATACTTTTTTGACTTCAAATAGGCCGTGCCTTTCTTCAATATCCGCTTCGTCGTCCATGACGCCGTCACTGCGATTGCGCACTTTTGCATCTGCTCCGATCGCATTCCATGTATTGGTGTCATTTTTCAGCCACGATGTTCCCTGCTTGTCGTATCGAACACTTCCGATCGGGGAGTCTTTGGATTTTTTCTGACCAAAGAGAACACTCCGGAATATTCTTTTTTCGTGTGCGATCTGATTGTACATTTCTGCACGACACGCGGGGGTATCGACGTAGGCGGCGTGGACGGGGAAGACGAAAGTGAGGGAGGTCAGGAGAGTAAGGGAAGTGAACGACAGGCCGATGAAATATTTCTTGAGATTCATTTTTTTGGGATGTGAAGATCAATCGCGCGCGGGACGTCGTAGATAGGGAGCAGATCGTTGGTATTTGTATCGTACGGGGGAAATTTTTTCGGGTCGATACCTCCGACAGGCTCCGGAAGGGTTTTGTCGCGGATCACTTTTTTTGCATCACCCGCAAGATCCGGCATGGAGCGCGGACTGTCGATTTGCCATTGATATCGTGCGGGGGATACTTCGCCATGAAGCAGCAGACAGGTGGTGTCGTGGGGCAGACAGACATCGCCGCTCAGTCGGGGAATACCGGTTGATTGCAGATCTTCTTTCAGGAAAATCAGCTTTCGCGAATTAATCCTCTGTAATCGTTCCATCAAATCCATCTCCACGTGCTGGCAGGTTTGGTCGTCCCACTGCTTGCATTCCAGGTTGGCTTTCCGATCCTGCAGACTGTCTCCACTTGTGTCCCTGCAGATGCCATTGTCACAATTTTCATTACGATTGATCGAACACTGGTCACTCGACGTACACGGGCGATTCAGAGGGCCGATACTCTGCCAAAATTTTTCATAGCGGCTGTTCATCTCTCTTACGGTGTTCTGTATGTCATCAACCGTTCGTATGACGTCGCTCATTTTTTCCGTATCAAGTATCGGTAATGCGAGTGGCGGATACACTGCTCCCGTACCCACCTCGGGAAGATCACTGATGGAATCCGAAAATGCGTTGCGAATTTCTTCGATGGAGGGAAGATCGGGCAAGGAAACAATCTTGTCCACATCAGGTGGTTTTGGGATGTTGATACGAACCTGAATGGGTTTCAGGACGGGGAGTGCGAGAGAGCCCGTCATGTACGCGATGCTTGAAAAATCGAGCGTCAGATCCGCCGGACGCGGAATTGTAATATTTGGCAAGCCTTCTGCGGAAAGTGCGCCATTTTTCGATCGTGAACGCAGCCATTCGTCGAGCAGAGAATAAATTGGCATGGTGAAACGTTGATTCATACACCACGGCAGATTTGTCTGATCATGAAAGGTGCTCATGTGGGTTTGTGTATCGCGCCATATATCGATCAATTGCCCGTCGAGATCTTTTTGACTGCGGATGTAGTCTTCGTAGGC
>CALREJ010000036.1 GCA_943355155.1 Candidatus Peribacteria bacterium | reverse complement strand
CATCGCAAAGATTGAGCACTGGCTCAATCACACTCCGAGAAAATGTTTGAACTGGAATACTCCGTATGAGACAATGGTTGAAAATCATCTGTTTGTTTCTTCTACTTCACCGAACCCCAGTGGTGCACTTGAGGGGTAAACGCGGGGAGATGCATATGCTGCGATGGTGAGGCAATTGTGTGATGCTGTCAAATGCATACTCTGCATTCTGTAGAAGAGCTTTCGGCTACACTCCTGTAGCTTTTATGATTGCTCATCTGAAGTCATCCACCAAAGGCGAACTGCTGATATTTTCCGAGGCACTCATCTGGAGCTTGTTTCCTGTTCTCTCGATTCTCACATTCTCTACTTTACCTCCTCTCTTCACCGCTGCGTTTGCGACGATCTTTTCTTCTTTCTTTTTTGCGATCGTGCTCACGTACAAAAAGCTTTGGAAGGAATGTAGTAGAAATGCACCGTGGAAAGACATTTTTCTCTGCTCACTTTTTATCGGTTGTATTTTTTATGCTCTCCTTTTTACCGGAATGCGAAACACGACGGCGGGCAATGCGTCGATTGTGCTACTCATGGAAGTATTTTTCTTTTTCTTGATTTTGGGAGTACTCATCAAGCATGAGCCGATTCAATCAAAACAAATACTCGGAGGCATCTGCATGATGATCGGTGCTGCATTCATTCTTTTCCCAAAATCCTCCGGATGGCACAGCGGCGATATTTTTATCTTTTTCGCCTGTATGTTTACTCCGATCGGAAATTACTTCATGCAACGTGCGCGCAAAAGCGTCAGCAGTGAATTCATTCTTTTTGTAAGGAGCGTCATTAGCGGCATTTTTCTGCTCATTCTTGCTACTTTTTTGGAACCAATGCCTTCTCAAACATCACTCATTTCATCCTGCGCATTTTTGTTCGTGAATGGCTTTCTGATGCTGGGATTTAGCAAAATCCTGTGGCTGGAATCGATCACCCTCATTCCCATGACCAAAGCAATCTCCCTCGCAAGTATCGGACCATTTTTTACGATGATCTTTGCGTATTTCATTCTGCATGAAAAAGTGACGACGTATCAGGTTCTCGGATTTGTTCCGATTGTTCTGGGGGTACTTTTGCTGACACAGTGGCAGGGAAGGCTGGAAAATAATTATAGATGAAGTTTGTGTCCGCAGTTGTAATTTTGCGTCGCTTCATCTTCAATACATGCAGCCTATGTCCTCACTCGATACTCTCATTGCATTCCTCAGCGCACATCGCGCAGTGCTGATTTCATTTCATTTACTGGGTGTGGTACTTGGTTTGGGGGGAGCAACGTTTGCTGATCTTTTTTTCTTTCGCTTTCTTCGGGACTTCAAAATTTCGAAGCATGAAGCAGAGACCTTATCACATTTATCTTTTTTAATTTTAATCGCACTTTTGATCTTGTACGTCACAGGCGTGGGAATATTTCTCACTGACGTTTCACGCTACTCTCACTCACCGGCATTTTTGATGAAGGCTATTGTTGTCGGTGTTCTGTCAATCAACGGATTTGTCATGCACCGACACATCAGTCCGAAACTTATTCATCTGTCCTTTACCAATCATCAGCTTCAGCACGAGAAGAAAATGACGTTTCGCCGACTGGCTTTTGCGATGGGAGCTATTTCCTTTACCTCTTGGTACAGCGCATTTTTTATAGCAACGTTAAAGTCATATCTCACACCTGCAGTGACTCTTTCGCATTTGCTCTTTGCCTACTTGCTTATCCTCGCAATTGCCATTCCCGTCAGTCAGTATGTACAAGAGCATTATTTTGCTCAGTTTGCGTCTCAAAAAACATAAACTGATCCTTTTAAATAGAGTACACCTTTCGTACACCTTTATGCTCTGATCACAATTGGGGAAATTTCATAAAAAATAATGAACCAATGCAGCAAACAAAAAAGATACATTTTGATGCGTACAAAAAAATTCTGCAGTAATGATTTGATACATAGGTGTACGAGTGTACACTTGTCGAGCATCCAAGAATGGATGTGCCCAATTTCTTTCCCAACTACATCATGATCACTTCCGAACTACCATCGTCGCTCATCATCGACGCATCACTCATGTCACACACAGACAAACACCCTTCATTTTCTTTTGAGGACGAGGCAGATCGATTGGTGAAGTGGGTTCAGAATTATCCTGCACGTTCGAGTCTTCGAGTGTATGTGAAGAGTAGTATTTCCAATATCCGTTATCGCAAATTGCAAACAACATTACAGTCGCTTGGGTGCATTGTGGTGGCGAAGACTACTTTGTAAGTTTTTTGCAGAACACTGAATCAAAACAAAAACTGTAAGTTTGCATCCCGTTCTGTGTCTAAAAGTGCATAATTTGTTCTACACTTGTTTCATATGATCACCTCCACACATTTTCGTTCGTTCGTTACATTCGCAGCCGGCGTTGCTGTTGCCATCGGAATTCCCGCTGCGATTGCACAAGTCTCGCATTCCGGGTATTTCTCAGATGTCGGCAGTTCATCGTACTTTTTTGAAGCCATCAATGAAATGAGTCGGCTTGGAATCATCAATGGATATGGAAACGGACGATTTGGCCCGAATGATACGGTTACGCGCGGACAGGTTGCGGTGATGCTCAGTCGATATGATCACACAGTGATTGATCCGCTACGCGCACAGATTGCCGCGCTGGATGCAAAGGTTGGACTCACGACGAATGCCGGTCAATGTAAGCCGTATCAGTGTGCGGATGGCGTATCTATTCCCTCCTGCACGACGGACGGCCATGTGATCAACTATTTTGCGGATCCATGTCTGACGCACCAGAGCAGTTCTGCACCTGCGGGTTCATGTGGTGACAAAATTTGTCAGAAAAACGAAGTGGCGATTTCGTGCATTCCAAAGGGCGTGATTGATCGGAGTTGTGACGGAAAAGTGTTTTGTCCTTCCGATTGCTCACAAGAACAGGTTTCGTGTGATGTGTATAAAAAGAGGTTCGATGTGATCGCGTCGAGCAGTGCGCGGTGTGCGACAGACAGTGATTGTGTACTGTTCCAATCAGGTTGTCCGTTTGTGACGTGTGGAGTCGCGGTGAATGCGAATCAGAAAAATATCGTGCAGTCCGCCGCGAGTGCGTATATCTCGTGCACCGAGCAAAACGCTCCGACTGCATGCGCAAAATGTGCAACGTCGCGCGTTTCGTGCGTACAGAATCGATGTGTCACTTCGTTGTGAGAATATTTTTTACGAGAAAAGCTGTTTACGGATGACGATAAGCAGTGCTCCGATACTCAGAGTGATGACGATCCACACTTCCGGGCCGGTCGAGGCTTCCTGTGTCGGTCGCTTCGAAACATTTGCCAACAGCGGACTGGTGTCATAGTTTTGAAAATCCTGAATACCGGAAGGCGCGGTTCCGACCGTATGTGGATTTTCAGGGAGTCCACTTGTCCCACTTGGGATAAGAGGTTGTAACGTTGTAGATGCGGGTTGCGTGAATGTTTCCTGAACCGTTGCCTGCGAGAACGTTTGCACAGAAGATGAGGAAGACGCAGGTGTGATTGATGTGAGTGTTTTTGATTGGCTTTTTCCAGAAGCTGCTGAGTTTGTGGTGTCTGCAGTGCCCATGGCAGGTGCCGGCGGAATAATGGCACTTTCACTCGCGAATGATCGCGTCGAAGTAGATGTATTGGGAGTGCCGGTTGATCCAAAGACACTTCCCGCAATGACAATGGTGCCATTCACTTTTTTCGATGTGTGGGAAATGTACGAATACGTTCCTTCTGCTGCGGTCGAAGGAATCGTCACTTTCGCTGTGGCATTTGGGAAAATCGGAGCAGTTGTAAAGGGCTTGCCGTTTTCTGTGGGGAGTGTGTCCGATGCGAGGATATGCGGAATCGTATCAAGGTTTTTCCATTCAATCGTTTCTCCTGCCTTCACATTCACATTGATGGGATCCACTCCTGTCGTCTTGATGATGACACTGACGGGCGCTGCGACATCTCCTGTAAGACGCGAAAAAGTAATGTACCCCTGAAATGCCGCAAACCCCATGACCATGAAAAGAAAAATCCCGACAAATGCCGCTGGTCGGCGCTTGGCGCGAGGAACAAACATCTGGGTATTCTGCGGAGCCTGATTTTTTGATCGTATCGTGATCGGTACTTCGCGTTCGCTTCCCTCATCTGTTGACTGCCAGTGAGGGTGGAGTGAGCTCATAGGTGTGCGCGTGCAGTCAGTTGTCTGCGGAACGCAATGCCGGTTCCGATGACAGCAGACAACGTAAAGAAGAGAAGGAGTGTTGAAGAAGTTCCCGTTTCACCCGATACCGTTCCACCTGTTTTTGGTGTTTTCGGAGGACGACTGAGAACGCTTCCGACAAGCGGCGATGTTGATGTTGAGGGGTTACCGACCGTGACACCGACTTCTTGACTGAAATCCGTTTCCAGATTTTTTGCATTGATTGCGCGTACTGCGAAATAGTAGGTGACGCCCTGAGTGAGATCGCGAATCGTCACGTTGGTTGTCGTTTTATCCAGACTTCTTTTCTGCATATATTTTCCGGATACTGTTCCGTAGTAGACGTTGTATCCGATGATTTCGCTCGATGGCAGCGTGTCCCACGCAATGAACACGGAACTGCCTTCCGTCGTGACTCCCACTTTTTGTACCTGCAGCAACGTGAAAATAGTCGGACTTGTGAGAGGAGTCAGTGTTGCCGCATTGTGGATCGAATCTGCAGATGATACGGATGCGTTGCTCGATCGCTCAGAACGAACGGATGATGCATTGGTTACTGAAGAACTTTGCACCGCTGCGGATGGTTCAAATCGTACGAGTAAGGAGCTTAGCGACGGCGCAGTGATATTTGCTTCTCCGGAAACTCCTGTACTGAAAATGCCCGTGTGACTTTCATTTGTGCCCGAGACATCGGAGAAGCTGAGTGGACTCGAATCTGTTGCTGTGTCGGATTTGTGCATTCGGATCCGTGCGACAACAATCACGTCATCATTTTTCCCGTTGTCTGCACTACCGCTGATGCGCACGATGCCGTCTGTCGCGGAAAATCCGGTTTCACCGGGCATCGGGGTGCCGAATGTTTTTGCAATGGTGACTTCGTCTCCAATGAGTGTCGCGGGATCGTAGGCAATCCACGCACGAAAGCGCGTGACAGCATCCTTCGACGGATTTTTCACTACAAGATCCATATCCAAAGTGTCACTTTTTTTCAAAATATCCGTCTGCAGTGTTTTTGGATCCTTCACCGAAAACGCTTTGCAATCGCTGTCAGGAGTTGCAGATGACCCTTCGATGCCGAATGCAGTTGCGTAGGCAGTGCTGTCACAGTGTGGGCGAAGTTCAAACGTTGCTGTGCTTGCATCTGCAGCGTATGCGGGTGCTGAGCTGAAAGTTAAAAGTGCAGTGCAGATGAATATTCGTGTAATCGTCAGCCTGTGAGGTCTTGTGTGTGTGGACATTGTTTTAGCGGATGGAGAGATCGCTGAGGATTCGGATTGCATCATCGATTGTCAATTTCCCGTCGCCGTTTGGGTCGGCGAACAGTTCCTCAACCTTTGCAGTGCGGTACCCGCGTGCGATTTCCAAAATAGCGATGGCATCACGCACATCGACTCTGCTATCTCCGTTGATGTCACCCGAGACGCGTGTCCCCGATGCTTCCATGGGGGCAACCGTCTGCACGTCACCGGCGGTTTTCACACCCATCGTAAAGGAAGAGAAGATCGCAAGCAGCCCGAGTGCAATGTATTGGATCTGCGGCAAGCGCCATTGTTTGTGTGTGAGTTTCTTTGGCATTTCTCCTTATTATAGTCTTTTTTCGCATTTTCCTCAATGAGCGTGGAGTTGACTATAGATTAATATTGTATTCTGGTGACTTCGTTTCGTGATATTCTTTTTGTATGTCATCAATCTACCTCTTTACTGGCGAGAATATCTTTCTCCTTCGGCAGGAAAAAAAGAGGTGGCTGCAGGAATTTCGTAAAAAACACGGGGAGGAAAATTGCGCATTGCTCTATGGTGATCACATCACTATACGCGATTTGCTCGATGAAGTGTCCGTGATGCCGTTTCTTTCGGAAAAAAGATTGGTTGTTGTGGAGTTGGTTCCAAAATGCACACGCGAGGAGATTCAAAACCTTCTCATACAAATTCATCCGCAGGTTATTCTTGTTTTTTGTGATAGTAAGCCGGACAAGCGACTTACGGGTGTGAAGGAATTATTTGACTCTGCGGAAGTTAAAACCTTTGCGCTCTTAAAACCACAGGAATTATCAAAGTGGATGCAATCATTCGCTGCGGAACATGGTGCAAGGCTTGATGTGCCTGCTGAAAAAATGCTTTTGGAATTTTTGGGCAATGATATGGATGTGCTTTCGCTCGAGATCAAAAAACTTGCACTTCGCGCACACGGTCGATCGATTACAACGGCGGACATTGATCAGATGACGATTCCGTCCGATGAAGGAATAGTCTGGCGCATGACTGATTTGCTCTGTGCGGGTTCCAGACTGGAAGCACTGCGCACTGCGCGTCGCATGCTTGATCGCGGGGCAGATGGTTATCAACTGTGGGCAATTCTCCTTTCGATGCTCAAAAATGTCGTGCTCGTCCGCGCTGCTCTCGATGCGCGCATCACAAATGCAAAAGCAATTGCAGATAAAACAGGCGTCCATATTTTTGCGCTTAGAAATCTTCAGCCCTATGCTCATCGCGTCAATAATTCGTCCGTACGCACTTTTCTTTCATGGGCAGTGCAGTCGGAAAAAGATCTCAAAACAGGAATACTCAAAGCATCCGACGATGCTCCGCAAGAAATTCATGCGTTGATTGATCAGTTTATTATGAGGGCACCGTAGAAATGTAAAATGTAAAATTTGCAATGGAAAATCAAAAACGTCATGGTGAGGTGTACGGTAATCAAAACCGAGCCCCGAACCACGACCTCCATAAGGAGTCATGGATTCGGGGCTCCTTTATCTTTTTTAAATTTAAGGAAGTCGCACCTCACCATGACGTTTGTTTTCATTTTAAATTATACATTCTCAATTCTCAATTCCTACTCCATCCCCTTCAAAATCGCCTCGGCATTTTCCTCTTCCGTATTTCGCGCATCATGCTCAGCCGCGGCACGCTCTGTGCGTCTCTGTTTTCGTTCTTCCTGAGTTTTTGTATCGGCAGCGCTTGTTGCATCTGTTGCATTTTTCTCTGCATACTTTGCGTCGATCGCAGCAAGCTGCGTTCTTTCGTTATGTAAAATCTGTCTCAGTTGATTGATCTGATCCGCAGTCATCACCGGCAAAATATCAATCCAGTATTGCCGCTCTTCGTAGTTCATACTTTCCGATTTTAAAATCAGTTCCACAAGTTCCGGCTGTTTCTCTTGTAATTCAGGCGGAACAATGACGAGAGGGGATACAGTCGTCTGAGTCGCTGCGCTACCGCTCGAAGATGATTGGTCGTCGGACATATGTGAATACTAGACTAACAGAATATTAGAATACTAGGGCTCTCTAGAAAATCCCTGATACTCCGATATTCTCCTCAAGCTACCTTCAAAATCTCGAACTCCGTAATACCCGATGGTGTGTGCACTTTCACATGATCACCGCGGACATGCGAGAGGAGAGCTTTGCCGATAGGGGATTCGTTGCTAATTTTGAAATCAAACGGATCTGCTTCCGTCGCCCCGACGATCGTGTAGGTTTCCTCTTCGTCATCGGCAGTTTTGTTTCGCACGGTCACACTTGAACCAATGTTAATCTCTTTGCCGGCTTTTTTATCGGTACTTTCAACGATGATCTTTGCGCTTTTGATCTTGTGTTCGAGTTCAATAATGCGACCTTCAATAAATGCCTGTTCATTTTTTGCTTCTTCATATTCGGAGTTTTCGGACAAATCCCCGTAGGAAATTGCCTCTTTCAGACGTTGTGCGACTTCTTTGCGGCGGACATTTTTCAGCATGTCGAGTTCTTCTTTCAACTTTTTCAGTCCTTCCTTTGTGACAAAGGTCTCTTCGTCTTCATCAAATGTCGACGTTGCTGGCTGTGAACCCGAAGTCGTAGAAGCTGCCGAATCGTCCAAATTAAAATCGTCGGAGGTAGTCATAGTGCGGGGATTATAGCGATACAAAGGTTATCTACAAGTAGAAAAACGTCAATGAGTTGCTGTTTTTGTTGGCTCGTTGGCTCGTTGCTCGTTGAAGCTTTACAGAACCTAAACAAATAACCAGCCAACCAGAAACGAGCCAACCAGCCAACGACATCACTCATCCTTTCGTCAAAAGTTCCGGCCATGCCATACACACCGGCTCGGTCGCGCCCGGCTCGGAAAGTGCTTCAACGATCCTTTTGAAGAGCTGAACGTTTGTGATGAGTGGAATGCCGCGATCGGTTGCGAGGCGGCGGATGAAATAGCCGTCGGTTTGTTCCTGCGTGCCGTCGTGGGTGGGAATATTGATGACGAGATCTGCGCGCTTATTTTCAATATGTTCTTTGATGTTTGGGCTGCGCGGCTCAGAAACCTTATGGAGAAGCACAGAGGGAATATTCCTCGCTTTCAAAAACTCGTGTGTGTTTGCCGTGGCTGAGAGAGTGAATCCCATCGCGTGCAATGTCTGAATGGTCGGTAGAAGCGCGACTTTATCTTCGAGTCTGCCGATCGTGAGCAGAATATTTTTCTTTGGGAGTTTGAAACCAACTGCAAGGAGTGCGGTGATGAGTGCTTCGCCCGCACTGTCTCCGAAACAGGCAACTTCACCGGTGCTCACCATTTCTACCCCCAGTCTTGGATCCGCACCTTTGAGTCTCGAGAAGCTAAACTGAGCCGCTTTCACCGCAACGTGATTCAGATCAAGCGTTTGGTACTGCACATCGGTTGGTGCACGGTGCAGCAGTGCCTGTGTTGCGAGAGTGACAAAATTATGTCCTGTTACTTTGCTTGCAAACGGAAAACTGCGACTTGCGCGCAGGTTACATTCAATCACTTTCAGCGTGTCCCTCGCGAGAAATTGAATGTTGAATGGTCCCGAGATATTCAGCCCTTTCGCGATCTTCTTCGAGATTTTTTTCAGCTTGCGGATCGTTTCAATATGCACGCGCTGCGGAGGCAGAACGAGCGTCGCATCACCAGAGTGCACCCCTGCGTTTTCGATGTGCTCAGAAATGGCATACAGAAGGATCTCGCCGTCCTGCGCAACACCATCGAACTCAATTTCCTTCGCACCAACTTCAAATTTGGAAATCACAACGGGAGTATCTTTGCTTACGGTCGCTGCCTGATCCAAATACGAAGCCAAATCATCCGAAGAGTGCACCACTGCCATCGCCGCACCCGAGAGCACGTAACTCGGACGGACGATCACGGGATACTGGACAGAATTTGCAAACGCACTCGCGGATTCGAGATCGGAAAATTCTTTCCACTCCGGCTGATCGACCTCAATGGTATCGAGTAGTGCACTGAATTTATTGCGGTCTTCAGCGCGGTCGATGTCCGCGGGATCTGTGCCGAGAATGGGGATTCCGACTTTCGCGAATTTCCTCGCGAGCGAGTTTGGAATTTGTCCTCCCATCGAAACAACAACGCCTTCGGGTTTCAAAAGATCGATGATGTCGCGTACGCGCTCCTCTGTTAACTGTTCAAAGAAAAGGAGATCGCATTCATCGTAGTCCGTGCTCACGGTTTCGGGGTTGCTGTTGATCATCGCAACTTCGTACCCTTGCTTCTGTAATTCACGCACTGCCTGCACGCAGCACCAGTCAAACTCCACAGATGAGCCGATGGAGTACGGCCCGCCGCCGAGGACGATCGCACGCTTTGAACCGGTGGCTGGTGGCTGGTGGCTAGAAGCATCGAACGTTACATCATGCTCCGTCCCGTGATACGTCAGATACATATAATTCGTCTGTGCGGGAAATTCGCCGGCGAGTGTGTCGATCTGTTTCACAAACGGTGTGATGCCGTGTTCTTTGCGCATCGTGCGGATTGATTCTTTATCGACGTTCAGCTCATGTGCGATCGAAGAATCTGCAAACCCGCTTTTTTTGAGTTTTAGGAGCAGTTCCGGTGTCAGCGGATCTGCACGTTTACGCAGTAATTCATTCCACAAATCCGCACACGATTTGATCCGTGCCAAAAACCATCGGTCGATGCCCGTTGCGATGCTCACTTCATCGATGCTCCATTCACCACTGAGCGCTTTCGCTACTGCAAAAATTCTGCGCGGCGTCGGACGCTTTACTTCGTGCGTGATATTTTCAAATTCAAAAGGTACGGGAAGGATGCCATCCGCACCGATGTTGAGCATTCGCATCGCTTTCTGCAGTGCTTCCTCAAAAGTTTTTCCGAGTGCCATCACTTCGCCGACAGATTTCATTTCGCTCGTGACTTGATCACTCACGTGACGGAATTTCTGCAGATCCCATCGCGGCACTTTCACTGCGACGTAGTCGAGTGAAGGCTCGAAGTCCGCGCACGTTACCTGCGTGATTGCATTCTTTAGTTCTGGCAACGTGTAGCCGAGTGCGAGCTTTGCCGCGACGAAAGCGAGAGGATAGCCCGTTGCTTTGGAAGCAAGTGCGGAACTTCTACTCAATCGCGCATTCACTTCGATCACGCGGTAGGCGCGGGAACGCGGATCAAGAGCGTATTGAATATTACATTCTCCGACGATTTTGAAATGCCTGATCACTTTGAGCGCAATTGTGCGCAGCATTTGGTATTCAAAATTATCGAGAGTCTGACTGGGAGCGACGACAATCGATTCACCGGTGTGGATGCCGAGCGGATCGACATTTTCCATGTTACACACGGTGATGCAGTTGTCGGCTGAGTCACGCACAACTTCGTATTCGATCTCTTTCCATCCGGTGAGATCTTCCTCTACAAGCACAGTCGAAGATTCCACAAAGGACGTTCCGAGCAATTCCCGCAATTCCTGTTCGTTTGCTGCGCGGCCACTTCCTTTCCCGCCCAGCGCAAACGATCCGCGAACAATCACGGGATAGTGAATGGTGTTTGCGGCAGTCACTCCTTCTTCGACCGACGCACACGCGAATGACCTCGGCACGCTGATATCAATCGTCCGAAGTTCTGCGTTGAACGCCGCGCGATCTTCTGTCTTTCGCACACTTTCAATCGGCGTTCCGAGAATCCGCACATTGTATTTTTCTAAAATTCCTTCGTCCTGCAGTTTCATTCCGCAGTTGAGCGCAGTCTGCCCTCCAAAGCTCACAGAAATCGCATCCGGATTTTCTTTTTTGATCACTTCCTCCACATACGTCGGTGTCACCGGCACGAAGTACACCGTGTCTGCCAATCCCCAACTCGTCTGGTTCGTCGCGATGTTTGGGTTGATGAGCACGACGCGCTTTCCTTCTTCTTTAAATGCCTTGATTGCCTGACTGCCGGAGTAATCAAATTCACCGGCCTCACCGATCTTCAAGGCGCCGGATCCGAGCAACAAAATTGTTTTTATTTCCGGAAAACGCCCGCCGTCGCCGTTTGTCACAGCGTCCGGGGCCATCGATTGCGTAGGTCCCATCATGTCCGCGGCAGAGTAACCAAGTTAGGGGAATGTTGCAAGGAAGAGATGATGCACAATAAAAGATGCAAGAGATACGGATGACGAGAATTGCGCAATTCATAATTTCCCAGTCCTGATTCACGATTCGATCCATCCGTATTTTCTGCTATCCTGCAATCATGATGAAAAGTCACAAACTCTCCGCCACGGTTTCTCTGTTTGCAATTCTTCTTCCGATTGCAGTCTCCGCTGCAGCGTGGGAACGTTTGAACGATGATGT
>CALREJ010000035.1 GCA_943355155.1 Candidatus Peribacteria bacterium | reverse complement strand
CTCCTGCAGCAAAAATTAAAAGAGCTTGGGATTTTTACGGGCTCGCCAACGGGATTTTTTGGACCCGACACAGAAAATGCACTGAAAAAATTCAATGAAGAATACGGACTCGGAACAGATGGAAAAACCATCACCAAAAAAACAGCAGCATACTTAACCGTTGCTTCCGGACTCAAAAAGTCCAAGTCCTCACCGGTTGAATTTATCTCCAGAACCAGTAAGAAATCCGATATTCAAATGGCGCAGCGACTCCTCCGTTTTCTGAGCCTCTACAAAGGTCGGACAGACGGCGTGTATGACGATCAGCTCTTCGCTGCGATTCTGAAATATCAGCAAAATCAGAAATTAGTCATGGATGGAACGTCAGCGGGTGCTGGGAAAATCGGACCCAAAACAAAAAGCAGATTGGTTTCGGACTGGAAGAAAAAAATTGTCGCGATGGATGCGGAAAAGTTACTTCTCAAGAAAAAAGTGACGGACACTCTTGCAACCAAAGGAGATCTGATTGATGCATTTATGGCAAAAGGTCAGAGCGGAGACGGTGTGCGTGCGGCGCAGTTACTCCTCGCGCAGCAGGGATTTTTCCCAAAGGAAAAAGTGAATGGAAATTTTGGGGATCTCACCAAAGAAAGTGTCATGAAGTACCAGCTTGCTCGCGGTCTGATTGTATCAAAATCAGACGCAGGTGCCGGCACCGTCGGTCCTGCAACACTCAAGCAAATGCGCAGCGAACAGATTGATGTTGCGTTTAAATTGGTGCGGGCGGAGGGATTGAAGGCAATGTAAATATCTGATTCAGAAATCATTTTGATTTAAGACTCATCAGATGTTTGCCTCCAAAAAAAGTTGCATTGAATCTGTCCAGAAAACCTCTGTGGCCGAGGAGCACAGTGACATCGGCATCGACAAGTTGTACATGGGTCAGCCATTTTTTCGACACATATTTATTGTGATCAATTGCAATTTCTATCGGATACCTCGATTCGTATGAGTTGAATGCATTGCCGCATGCACAGCTTATTTCTGATACTGCTTCCAAGTCCGGTTCAGCACCGAGTGCTTTGCCAATAGAAAGCGGAAGAATCACAAAGTCCGCGCCTGTATCAACAAGTGCCTCCTGAATTGGAAAGCTCTTTCCCTTGTAGCTGAGGGTAACATTCACCGCAGGTCGGTACATGTTCCCTGCTCGTGTCCTGATTTTGGCGTATTCAAATTCCATATGACACGATTCCGGCTAACAGTCCTTTTGGTACGTAGGCATACCTGATTTCTTCATAATCCTTTCGTTTGCCTACTCGTTTCATAAGCACACCCAAATTCTTAGACGAATCAACAGCTTTATCTCTACGAACCGCGATCCACTTGCCTGCCATGTCTAGGGTGTATTTCATGTGCATGATTGTAGCATATATGAAAGCATTTTTCCGCAGATTGATGAAAAAATGGGTATATCGACTTTTTCAATCTCAGTGTGGATCAAAGGCGTTCTGTGGTAGTGCAGAACGCCCCGTGTTTTTGGGTGGTTATGCTTTCAAATTTTCACCTTTTGCTATAGATTTTATTTATGCGCCGACTCCTCATCTCCCTTGCACTTTTGGCGATGCCGACTGTTACGTTGGCAGCTTCCACAGCTCCCATTTCTCGTCACGATGCCTTCGTCATCGTCTGGGACAGTCTGCACCGCGCCGTAACCGATGTGCGTGAAACACCATACACCGATGTTTTGAAATCAGATGAAGCGTATCAGAAAATTACATTTGCAAAGTCGCGTAATATTTTAGGTGACTTTGAAAAGTTTAGACCGAATGATCCGCTGCGACTTGATGAAGCGTTGATCTGGCTTTTTCGATCAAGAAATCTGGATGACCCGGAAAAAATTTCCTCTGCAACATTGCCGGAATTTTTGGATCGCTATCAAATCGCAAAGCTGCCATCGGACTCAGAAAAAATGCCCGCGATCACCGATGATCAACTGGCAACTTTGATGCGACTCTTTGACGAAGCGCTTGCAACCGAAGTACACGAAGTGAGTCTGTACAGCGAAAAATTCCATGGAAAGGGTACTGCGTTCGGCGAGTCATTTGATATGTATGCACTCACAGCGGCGCATAAATTTTTCCCGTACAACACGCTCGTGAAAGTGACGAATGTGGAGAATCAAAAGTCTGTGACGATTCGCATCAATGATCGAGGACCCTATGTGAAAGGTCGTGATATGGATTTGTCGCTTGGTTCATTTACGACCATTGCAGATCGATCGAAGGGAGTGATCCGTGCAACGTTTCAGCGACTCGGCGACAGCACCATCATCGGTCCGTGTGTGCAGGAGCCGCGGTATGCGCAACGAATCACGAGGTCTACCATTTTGAATCCGGGGATTCCGCGCATTCTCCATCTTGGCGATGCACTCAACATTCGTTCAAGCAAGGCATTTGTTGTTCGGTCAGTGACATATCCCGATGGAAATACTTCCGATGTGCAAAATTGGGTGCTTCCGAAAGAAGTGTATTCGCTGAAGCCTTCCGTCGTCGGCATGTACACATTTCACCTGAGTTCTGCGGACGGGAAAAATCGGGAGATGGGTATGGAAGTCGTCGAATGCGATCGTTAATTCGTTGATTCGTTTATTCGAGTTTGTATACATCGCTCATACAAAGCAGCATCCGCAGCCAGGAACGGTTGCTTCTGTGTTGTTGATTTGGGGCTTTTCTGCTATAATTACATGATATTTCTGTACCCTAACACCTTAGAGAAATACCACACATGGCAACGTTTCTTACCTACTTCTTCTGGCCCATTGTCTGGTCCGTCCTCGCGGTCGGTAGTTTTATCGCGCGACGCGATATCTGGAAAAATATGTGGCTATGGTTCAAGGATGATCCACTGAATCATTCGCTCGTGATTGTTGGTGGCTATCTTACATGGCGAATTTTCGCTGCACTCATACGCTTTGTGAATGATTACATAGAGTCTGATCATCTCGTGAGTATGAAAGTATTGCTTCCCCGTACGGATGGAAAAGGAGATCAGGAAAAGCGAACAGAAAAAGATTTTAAGGAAAAAGTTGCGATCATGGAGCAGCTCTATCGCGCGCTTTGGGAAGTGCGGAGTCTCACGTTTTGGCAGTCGCTCCACTACTGGATTTTCCGCAGCATCACGATGAGCTTTGAAATGTATGTCGAAAAAGGCGAGCTTGCGTTTTACGTTGTGACAGAGCCGCATCTCGTCTCGATTGTGGAAAAACAGATCACAGCTTTTTATCCCGATGCAGAAGTGACACTGCAGCCGACACCAAAAATGTGGCTGAAGGGAACGAAACTTGTTGGGTACAATATGGTGCTGCAGAAAAAGTACATGTTCCCGATTCGCACATATGAAAAAATGCAGGATGATCCGCTGAACGACCTTACCAACGTCCTCAGTAAACTCGCACCCGACGATACCGCGTGCATTCAGCTGGTCTTTCGTCCGTCTTTCAGTAACAGGTGGGGCAAGAGCGCAAAGGATTTTGCCACTGCTCGCTTCAAAGGCAAAAAAGAGCGTTGGATCGACCACATTCCAATCGTTTCTCCGGTGCTGAGATTTCTGATGGGAGAGGCCGGCGACGGTTCGTCCAATGCTCCTGGTGCGTCGCACGGCGATGCATTCATTCGCATGATTCAGCCCGAGGAAGAACTTTACAAGGAAATGGGAGAAAAGGCCGGCATGAGTTGGTTTCATTGTTCCGTACGTATTCTCGCTGCCGCAAAGACAACGAATCAGGCACTCGATACGAGTAACGGCATGCAGGTTGCGTTTAACGTCTTCAAACATCTGTATGGGAATTCCTTTGTGAACCGCAGAATGTTTGTGGATTTTTTCCCGCTCGCGTGGAATGCGCCGCTCATTTACTGGCTTTGGAAACACCGCTCGAATGGATTTTTGCACAAGGAGTGTTTGCTTGTGGAAAAAGAAATGGCGGGGCTCTTTCACTTTCCGGACAGTCGTTACAATAAAATTCCCATCATTCAGTGGATTCCGTACAAAGTGTTGCCTCCGCCGCCAAATGCACCGACTGATGGAATTCTGCTTGGTATCAATCATCACCGTGCGGTCGATACGCCCATTCGTTTCCGTCCCGGTGATCGGACGCGCCATCAGTACATCATCGGTAAATCCGGTTCGGGTAAATCCGCATTGCTCAGCTGGCAATCGCGTCAGGACATCGCAAATGGCGAAGGTGTGTGCATCATCGATCCTCACGGAGACTTGATCGAGGACGCACTTGCGCATGTGCCGAAAGAGCGAGCAAAGGACATCGTCCTTTTTGATCCGTCAGATGGCGAACGGCCTCTCGGTATGAATCTTCTGGAAGCAAAAACAGACGAAGAGAAAGATCGCGCGTCGCTCGATGCGATGGAAATTTTCATCAAACTCTTCGGAAATGAAATCTTCGGTCCGCGCATTCAACACTATTTCAGAAACGGTTGTCTGACGCTGATGGATGACGAAGAGGAAGGCGCGACGCTGATCGATGTGCCGAGACTATTTGTCGATGAAGAATTCCAGCGGTACAAAGTGGCGAAGTGTAAAAATGTCGTCGTCCGCAGTTTCTGGGAACATGAAATCGCGAAGACCGGTGCACGTGAGAAAGAAGAAATGATTCCGTACTTCTCGGCAAAATTCGGTCCGTTCATCACAAACACGACGATGCGCAATATCATCGGACAGCCAAAATCCGCATTCAACATCCGTCAGATTATGGATGAAGGCAAGGTGTTGCTCGTGAACCTAAGCAAAGGAAAAATCGGAGATATCAATGCGCAGCTTCTCGGGCTTATTTTCGTCAATAAGGTGAATATGGCGGCGATGGGTCGTGCGGAAATTCCGATGGAACAACGTAAACGCTTCTATTTGTACGTCGATGAATTCCAGAATTTCATTACCGATGCGTTTGCCTCGATCCTCAGTGAAGCCCGAAAATACGAACTTGCATTGATCATGGCGCACCAGTACATCGGACAGCTGACGGATAAAACATCAGGATACGACGCGGCCAATACGAAGGTTCGTGATGCGGTCTTTGGAAACGTCGGAACGATCATGAGTTTTAAGATCGGTGCGGAAGATGCGGAATATATGGCGAAGGAATTTGCACCGACCCTCAGCGAGCAAGACGTGATTGGTATTCCAAACTTCAATTGTTACTGCAAACTGAACATCAACAACACTACCGGTCGTCCGTTCAGCATGGCAACTATCTACGATGAATCGGACAGAAACCCCAAGCGTGCCGCACTGATCAAAGAGTACAGTCGCATGAAATATGGCCGCAAAAAGATTTTTGTCGATCAGGAGATTGAGGATCGGATTGGGATTGTCAGGTAATCAGTTCGTTTTATAGATTTTCGATCGGTGATCAATGTCGACAATTATCACTCTTTCAGCTTTGATGAAAAAAATAACACGGTAATCCCCGACGCGCAGACGTCGAGAGCCCTTGAAAGAATGTTGCAGTGGTTTACCGAACACTTCAGGGGCAGTACCTAATTTTTTTTCGATTACGTCTTGTATCTCCTGTTGATGAATATGCGAAAGAGCAGCAACTTTTTTCGGATCAAAATTCTTATCGTATTCGATCGAATACTTCATGATGCTTTGTGAACTTTTGACCAAAATTCCTTGTGCGATATTGTTCCTTTCATATTTTTAATTTTCTCGTCTCCGATGCGACTGAAGTACAAATCTTCCTCTATTTCCAATGCCATATCTATGAGTTGCGATGCCTTCGTTGCTTCCGGAACATCGTCACGCAATGCAATTTGCTTAAGGTAGATGGCGGTGTCCCGACCAAGAGTGACATTGATGCGTTTCTTTTTCGTTGGCATAATAATGATTGGGAGGTACAACACTAGTGTATCAAAAGTGTGACACTAGTCAATAGGTGTGGATCGGGCAATTGTAGATCGGATGGGGATTGTTCGCTGAGTTGTTTGGTATCTTTGCCTACATGCTATACTGGCAAGGTATTTGCGTCATTTTACATTCTACATTTTCCATTTCGTTTATGCCCAGCTTCTCCCAAATGAAAGACATGTACAAACTCCAGCGCGATGCCAAACGCGTGAAAAAGGAGCTGAAAAATATTCACGTCGAGGCGGAGGCGATGGGGGTAAAGGTTGTCGTGAATGCGGAACAGGAGATCATTTCTATCAATATTTCAGACGAAGTCGAACGAGGACAAATCGCATCGCTTCTGACAGATGCACTCAACCGTGCGATGAAAAAGGCTCAATTGATTGCGGCGGAGAGGATGCAGGGAATTATGCAGCAGATGGGAATGCCGACGGGGGAGAGCTAGGAATTAGGATCTAGGAATTAGGACATAGGAAAAAGGTGAGTGTAGAATGATTTTATGAAGAAGTTACTCAGTACCATTGGCATTTTCGTTTTCGTTTTGATCATTACTTATTTTTCGTATGACCAAAAACTACAGCCTGTTGATAACAGTGATGTTCGTACGATTTTCAAAGTCGAGAAAGGTTCCTCGACTGCGGTGATTGCGGATCAATTGTATGGAGAGCATCTCATTCGGTCGCCTTTTGCATTTAAATTTTACGCAAAGAAAAGTGGCAACGCAGCCAAACTGAAAGCAGGCAGTTTCGTGTTGATGTCAAAAATGTCGACTCCGGAAATCATTGAGATGCTCGCCGGTGGAAAATCTGCAGAGGAAATTATCACTATTCCCGAAGGATACACACTCAACGATATCGATGCATTGATGGCAAAGAAGGGGATTACGACATCCGGCGCATTGCTTGATTGCGCTCGCACATGCGATTTCTCGACGTTTACATTTCTTCCCAATAATAAAGATGAAGCGGAGCGTGCGGGAAAACTGGAAGGGTATTTATTCCCAGATACCTACTATGTCACGCTCGATGGATTTGTTCCAAAATTTTTCCTCGAGAGGCTTCTCACGACTTTCAAACATCGTGTTGTCGAGGATCTTGCACCCGATATTAAGTCTTCGAAACGATCATTTGCAGACATCATCACCATGGCTTCACTCATTGAAGAAGAAACAAGAAATGAATCTGAGCGTGCCATTGTTTCCGGTATTTTATGGAAGAGACTGGACACGAAAATGGGATTGGGTGTGGATGCTGCCGTTCGATATTTTTTGGATAAGCCTGTCGAAGCAATCACGAAGCAGGATCTTGAAGTTGATTCGCCGTACAACTTGCGCAAGATTCGCGGCCTGCCACCAAGTCCCATCGCAAGTCCCAGCCTCAGCTCTATTAAAGCAGCACTCCACCCAAAAGATTCACCGTACTTTTATTATTTGCACGGGAGCGACGGCGCGATCCATTATGCGACGACGAATGATGAGCACAATGTGAACAAGGCAAAATACCTTCGTTAAGTATTCATTATTTAGGGAGAGTCTTTGATAGAATTTGAAATGCTTCGGTGACTATTCCTTCCACCCTTTTTTTAATGCTAGCATCACCAATTTGTCTTCCATTTCCAAGTGCATTTGCCAAGTCTCGAATCTTACTCATGTTGCCTAATTGTATTGCCAATCTAAGCTGATCTACGAGCTCGTCCTCCGTTAAATCCTTTGGTACCTCATCGGTCAAAATATGAGGATGTTGCTGGAATTGCATAACCCTAGTGTACACCACTTTCAAAAAGCATAAATTTATGATATAATGTAATGATTGATTCTTTCTAGAAGCCAAGAAGTCAAAGCCCTTCTTTCCATCAAAACAATCACTCTCTACACTCATCCCATGAACGCATTTCCGCACAATATCCATAACGGCCACGAACACTTCCATCGACTCAAGATCGGAGTGATGGGTTCTGCGAGCGGTCCGCAAACGCTTGATGGTGCGGCGCGCGCGAAGGCGAGGCTCCTTGGCGAAGAGATTGGCCGACGCGGACATATTTTTATCAATGGTGCGTGTCCGGGTTTACCGAATGATGCGCTCATTGGTTGCAAATCGACCGGCGGATTTTCGATCGGCATCTCACCTGCGTTTTCCGAACATCAGCACGTGCACGATTATATGTCTCCGCACGAACACGACATGATCATTTTCACGGGCATGGGATTCATGGAGCGCGACATCATCAATATTCGCTCATCCGATGGCATTGTGATCGTCGGCGGTGGCATCGGCACACTGAATGAAATGACGATTGCGTACGACGAAGGTCGGCCGGTTGGCGTGATCACCAATTCCGGCGGTATCAGCAATCATATTCCTCATGTCATCGAAGATCTCTGCAAACGAGAAGTTCCGCCAAATATGGTTTTCGATGATGATCCGGTTGCGCTCCTCACGAAACTTGAAATTGCGATCCGCGCATTCCCGCTTCCTATAAACGAGGATGGAAGAGTCGTGGATAAGAAGGAAGGGAGAGGGTGAGGAAAATGGAAAATTTATTCTCCAATCCCATGTTCCCTTAAGGCATCAAGGAGTTTTGTCGCAAACTCATTGGTGGGTTCGAGCACGAGCATTCGCTTTAAAATGCCGATAGTTTCTGCAGCTTTATTTTCCTCTGCATAGATAGTCGCAAGTAATTGAAGCGTTGCGATTTTGTCTCCTTCCAGCTTCAGGGTCGTGACGTATTCGTCTACAGCAAGACTCGGTCGATTTGTTTTCGTATACACATACGCAAGATTGAAGTGAGCATCGGAATAGTACGGATTAATTGCAATCCCCTTTTTGTAGGAATCCTCGGCATTTTTCCAGTCTTCTTTTTGCACGTAGATGGATCCGAGATTGTTATAAATTCCGGCAAAATTTGGATTCATCTTTTGCACGGTTTGATACATTTCAAACGCTTCATCATTTCTTCCGAGCTTTTCGTAGAGCATACCAAGACTTAAATAAGAATCGGTTCTACTTTTGTCTGCAGCAATTCCCTTTTTGTATTCCGCCATCGCCTCATCATTGCGTCCCTGTTTTTCGTAGATAACGCCGATGTTTGTGTATGCGAGCGCGAAGTGAGGGTCGATCCGCAAAACCTCGTTGAACTGATCAAGTGCTTTGTTTATGAGATTCGATTCTCTGTATACAAACCCAAGATTAATTCTAGCCTGCACCGCGTCCGGATAGTATTGAAATGTGTGGAGGAAAAGTGTTTCAGTATTTTTCCATGTGAGTGATTGCTTGTAGGTAAGGAAACCGAAGAGTCCGAGGATTCCGATGAAGCCGAGTATTGATGATTGCTTCACGATGGACTTAGGATTTTTTTGCAGCCACAGATCAACAAGAACAAGGAGAAGAAAAAGCAGTCCAATTTGCGGGATGTATGTGTAGCGGTCGGATGCAAAATAAAATTTCCCACCTTTGGCAAAGTTTAAAAATGTGGGCGAGAGCGTGAGAAGATAAAATAAAATGCCGAAAGTGATGGCGCGGTAGCGACGAAGGATGACGAGGAAGACAATGATGACAAAGATGACAAAGATTGGAATAAGGAAGTCCGGAGATGTGAGAGTAATTGGTTTGCTGTAAGGATAAAGAACCGAAAGGTCTGATGGCCAGATCAACTTTTCGATGTAATACACTGTGCTTTTACATGCCATCAGTATTTTTTGCAGAGGAGTAGATTCTGCGACCGCCCCGCGTTTCGCAAACAGCGCGACGATTCCAAAAATAATGGAGAGCAAAAAGTACGGAATTTTTTCGGTTATTACTTTGAGTGACCATTTTCTTTCGTGCAGATAATCAATGAGGAGGAGAACTACCGGGAGTGTGAGAACCATGACCTTGGAAAGAAGCCCGAGGAAGAAGAGGAGGAGACTGGCGTAGTACAAAAAATAGGAGCCTTTGTTGCTCGTTGGCTCGTTACGAGTTGCTCGTTGTTTTCGGGATTGCCAATACACATACGCAATCACCGATCCTAAAAAGAAAAAAGTCGAAAGGACATCTTTCCGCGCTGCAGCCCACGCCACGGCTTCCACATTCAGCGGATGAATCGCAAAGAGAAGTCCGGCGACAATCCCGATATATTTTTTCCTGCTTAAAAGAGCGATCAACCATGCCACTCCGAGAGCATTCAATGTATGGAGAACGAGATTTGTGAAATGAAACATCCATGCACTTTTTCCACTGATCGAATAATCCAGCATGTAACTGAGCATCGTCAGAGGATCATAAAGTTCCGGATCAAACGACGTGAATGCATCTTTGATGTGTTGCCACGAAAATCCACGAATCAAAGCATTCGACACAATCAGATAATCATCATCCCAAGCGACGAAAGCATTGCCGAGCGATGCTCCGTAGACGATGAATGTGAGCGCGAAGAAACCGGCAATAATGGAAGTCAAAATTGAGCGTTTCGGGAGTGCTGGCAAATACGAAGATGCGTCGTGCATGAAGGGATTATACATCCAAAGAAAAATTCCTTATAGAAGCTAAAAAGCTAGATCCTCATTCCTAAGTCCTCATCACCCCATCTTCGTCACCCATTTAATAGGCACTCCTTCGAAGGAAAATGTTTTGCGGATATTATTTTCGAGGGAGCGTAGTTGCGAGATGCTGACGTATTTCGGTTCCTTCACGAAAATCACAAATGTCGGAGGCACGTCCTCTGCCTGTGTGATAAATTTACTTTTCGCGAGTATGCGGGCGGGCACCTGAGTCACCGCGTCTTCATACCAGCGCATGAGTGCCTTCACAGGGATTCTCCGGAGCCTATTGCGTGCGACGCTTTCTATGAGCAGGAACATTTTCACAAATCCCTCACGTGTTTCTGCGGATGTAAAAAGAATCGGTGCAAACTGACAGAAGGGGAGTGCGGCACGCGTTTCAAATTCCTTTTCTTTCCGCGCTTCCTGCGACATTTTATCTGCTTTGTTGAGAATAATAATCAAACCTTTTCCGCTTTCTATGGCCATGCTCGCGATCCTCTTATCTTGCTTCGCCACCACCTCCGTTGCGTCCATCATGAGGATCGTGATGTCGCTGTCTTCCAGTGCCTGAATGCTTTTGACGTTGCTCAAATATTCCAAATCTTCATCGACGCGCGATTTTCTGCGTAGTCCCGCGGTATCCACGAAAATGTATTCTTTCTCTTCGTGCTTGATGATCGTGTCACTGCTGTCGCGTGTTGTTCCTGGCATTTCCGACACGATTCTCGGAGACACTGCGCGTTGCGGATCGCTCATCAGCGCATTCACGACGGAGCTTTTTCCGACGTTGGGTTTTCCGACGATCGCGATGCGTGGAATTGAGACGTCCGAACCGGTCGTCTCTACGTTTTTTGAAAAATGCATTTTCTGCAATAGCTCAACGATCGCATCTTCAAGTTCACCGATTCCTGTTCCGTGTGTTGCGCTCAGCCCAATCACTTGATCCGCAATGCCGAGGGATTCGTACTGCGTGAGCAGATCATCGGTAATATCCACGCGATCACATTTCGTCGCGACGATGATCACGGGAACGTGAGACTTTTTTCGTTTACGAAGAAGATCGATAATTTCATGATCACTCGCAGTCAGCTCTTCTTTGCTATTGACCGTAAAGAGAATCAGATCAGAAGATTCGAGTGCCAGGAGCGATTGCTTCGCCACATCTTTTTCCAGATCTTTATCCGTCGAACCGCCACCCATTCCACCGGTATCGAGCAGCAAATAATCCAGTTCATCGCGCTCAATTTTATACACGACATGGTCGCGCGTCGTTCCCGCAACTTCACTCTCGATCGCACGGCGTCTTCCGACCATTCTGTTGAAGAGCGTGGATTTGCCGGTATTGGGCCGCCCGATAATGGCGACGGTGGGGATTTTGGCCATGACACGAGATTGTAGCTTAAGATTGAGATAATGTCTTAATTATCAGCAAAAATAGGAAATTGACTTAAATATAAAAATATGTTATAAATTTAATATGGAAAATGATGAATTTATGAGGGGTCTGATTTCTAAACAACTGAATGAAGTTGATCGGTTGAGCACTTATTTATCAGCATCCTACGCATTGCTTTCACAAAGCCTACTTAAGCCCAATGAACGTGAACGAAATGATCTTGATGATTGTAGATTTATCATTGATCGAATTCAAAGTCTTATCTCTTCATTATTGCAAAAATGTACGGATCAACATTTACTTGATTGTGAACAAAATTTTGAAATAGTTTACAAAGAAATTCAGGAGACTATTGAGGCATTAGAATTTGTGTTCGGCATAGCAGATGATTTTGACGGTCATTTTCGATTTCCCCGCAAAAAAGAAATTTCTATACTAAGAAAAAATGAAGTGAGCGTATTAAGGTAGGGTCTAGACTAGTTTAGAGGTGTTCTTTTCAGAACATGAAGAAGTATAGCATAGAGATTGGAGTGACGGTGATTCCATCGAAATTCAGATTCTTTGAGATGCAGATGAAATGTGTCTGAAGTGATGCCATTGAATTTTCTGAGTCT
>CALREJ010000034.1 GCA_943355155.1 Candidatus Peribacteria bacterium | reverse complement strand
AGTCGCCCCTCTTCACTTCTTGGCATCTACGCAACGCAATTTTTGACTGATGCAACTTCTAGCCCTGTGACGGGCGCAAAAAAAGGAGTGAATGCCGGCATCAGCATGATGCTCGAGGATAAACAAACAACCGACGAATCATTCGCTTTGCTGCAATCACTTGGCACGGTAATGCAGGTTGATGTGCAGGACATGCTCAATAGAAGTACAGACAGACAGCCGACCTTCGATGCGTATGTGGATAGTTTGCAGGGACTGCTCACACAAAGTGAAACAACCCAGACACGACTCAAGCAGCAGCAGGTGATCCTGAAAAAAGATGTCGCTGCAAAGCGAAGCGCCGTGCAAAAGATTCAGAAAGATCTTAATGATGCCCTGAATAAACAAGATTATTCTACTGCTTCATCGATGCAGCAGACGATCATCGATGCGCAGGGTGAACTGACAAAAGTCGATACTGAGGACAAACAACTCCTCAGTACCATCGATATTTTTGGAAAATTGATCACCGTCGCCAAGGAAAGGTTGACTGCAATGAAAGAAAATCGTGAAATACTCATTGCTGGTTTACATGTCGTGGATGTGCCCGGAATCGACAATTTAGGGCTAGTGAAGGATCAAAAAAATACGCGATCGACGACAACAACGAGTATTTTTGGAAATTAAGAGAATTGCTGAGGAAAGCCATTTCTGCTATAATCAGGAGATACATTTTGCATGACAGAACCAATACCAACATCCACAGGCGCAGTCGTCCCCGCAAGCGTTCCACAACCTGCATTCGTGCAGGCAATCGATGACTTGCTTGGGCTTCATAAAGAAACAGTTGATCTACTCGAAAAAAAGGAGAGTGACGAACTGTGGAGTCCTGAGGAACGTGAAGCTCTGAAACGCTACGAACAGGGACTGCAAAAAATGTTGGATTTGATTGCGCCGGCGGGCATGCAGATCAGAAACAAAGACATCATCATGAACGATCTGTACGCACGCACGCTCTATGTCTATAACTGGCCAAATTTTATTTACCCAAACTGGCTCGCACAGACCATCAACCTCGATGTCACGATGGACATTACGCATTACATTTACCCGAGCTCGAATAAGGCAATCATGAAAATGCTCCGCAAAAAAGTTGCGGAACTTCGAAGCTCTATCCGCATGCTCGAACAGCGCGGCATCGTTCGCGATCCAACCCTCGAAGCGGCACTTCAGGATGCAGAAGAACTGCGCGATTTGCTCGCACGTGGTCAGGAAAAACTCTTTCAGTTTGGAATGTACATCACGATCTACGCCGAAGATGAAGAACGACTGAAAAAAGTGCAGACAGACATGGAATCGATTCTCGGGGGAAAACTCGTTCTTACAAAGCCCGCCATGTTCCAGATGGAGCATGCGTGGACATCGACTTTACCGCTCTGTCTGGACGAAATCGAGATCAACCGCAACATGAATACATCGTCACTCGCTGCGAGTTTCCCTTTCAGTTCCAGTGACCTCACAGACGATCATGGCATTCTCTACGGCATCAACCGCCACAACGATTCGCTGATTATTTTTGATCGATTTGATCTGCCAAACGCAAACAGCAATATCTTCGCAACATCCGGAGCAGGTAAATCGTTCACCGCAAAGCTGGAACTCCTCCGCTACCTGATGCTTGGAACCGAAGTGCTCGTCATCGACCCGGAAAACGAATACACCAACCTCTGCGAAGCAGTCGGCGGATCATTCATTCCGCTCTCAGTACAGAGTCCATTCCGTATCAATCCTTTCGATCTCCCCAAGGCCATTCGTGGTGATGAAGCGACTGCAGGAGAAGTACTGCGCGCGGCAGTCATCAACGTACACGGACTTCTGAAACTGATGCTAGGTCCCATCACGCCTACGGAAGATGGAATTCTCGATAAAGCGATACTCGATACGTACGCATTGAATGGCATTACACTTACGACCGAGGATCTTACAAAGAACGATCCACCGACATTAACAGAGCTCGTCGATGTGCTGATGACAACAGAAGGCGGCGAAAATATGGCGCAGGTGCTTCAGAAATATACAACCGGAAGTTTTGCGGGACTGTTTGATCAGAAAACGAACGTGGAACTGAATAAGCAGATGATCGTGTTCCAGATCAGAGATTTGGAGGAACAGCTGCGCCCCATCGCAATCTACGTCGTGCTTAATTTCCTCTGGAATCGTATCCGCACAGAACTCAAAAAGCGTCTACTCGTGATCGATGAAGCATGGACAATGATGCAGCACGAAGACAGTGCGCGTTTCCTCTACGGCATCGTGAAGCGCGCACGCAAATATTACCTCGGCGTCACAACCATCACGCAGGACGTCGACGACTTCGTAGAATCCCCCTTCGGAAAAGCAATTATCACAAACTCTGCACTACAGTTGCTGCTCAAGCAATCGCCCACCACCGTGGATAGCCTACAAAAACTTTTCTACCTTACGGACGGAGAGAAATATCTGCTCCTCAATAGCGACGTCGGACAAGGAATCCTCTTTGCAGGCTACAAACACGTCGCCGCCGAGATCATCGCAGGACCCGAGGAAGCAGCTTTGATTACGACGAAGCCCAGTGAAGTGCTGGCGAAGGAGAGAAAAGATGAAGATGCAAAGATTCCAAAAGCGTAAAGCAGGCCATTCACCGACGAGTAGATTTTTTCCCACTCATTTTTGCGATAAAGAGCTGAAGGGAACACCCAAGGAAATAGATCCACAGAATGAAAAGTAAAAGAGTGAGAACCACGAGAATATTTGAACTAATAATATTTTGAAGTGGCATAAATACATACAGTGGCCAATTTAGGACATTCAAAGCAGTCATGATTTGCACAAAGTAGGATGATGTACAACTCGAAAATGAATCAGGTGTGCTTGCTGTATAGGTACACATGAGACCCAAAAAACTATGTAAGAAGATCAGGACTACAAAACAAACAAAAACAAGAAAGATGCGATTTTTGGTTGGCCGAAAATATTCATAGGCAGACATCGAGGCTACTGTACAACTTCTCCTCAGGCATTCAAATTCTTAGAGTAATCCAGAGATTTATTCCGTAAACTTCGAATCTACACATATTTCTTTTTGCTGAGCATTGGAAATTTGATCACAGATAGAATGATCCTTTTTTGCCATTGCAGCACGGATATAACAGCTATTTTGATTGTTCCAACCGTATAAATCTTTATCAGTTCCAACCTTTTCGCAAAAATGTTCATTTTTCTTCAATTTTGCCATCCAAATATAGCAATAATCTCTTGGCTGACCTGTTGTATAAAAATCATTATTCATAATTTTTTCACACAAAAAAGGATCTTGCAGTTTAATCGCTATCGTCTTCATACATTCATCCTGTGCCCTCACAGTTTTATTAAATGTTCCGCAAACATACTGTGCAACTGGAGCACGAAAAATGACGATCATAATCAAACTAATACAAAAAAACGTACCAATCGAAAGCATTTTCTTCATGCGGTCATTCTACCACAGCAAAAGATTAATTTTCAGCAGACGCATTTTTTTTGCCCTCTTCTTCGACCACCTTCCACCGCATCTCCGGTTTCAATTTCCCACTGAGCGCAAAGCCCGCGGCCTTTTTATGTCCGCCACCGCTGAATTTCCCTGCCATCGCTGCGACATCGACGTCGTCGCGGAGGGTGCGGAGACTTCCCTTCACCTTGCCACCTTTTTCGCTGAGGATCATCGAAAATCGCATGCCGGGGACGGCGTTCACGTAATCGATTGCGCCTGCGAGTTCACTGTGGTCTGCACCCGTTGCACGGAAATCTCCTTCGGTGACGGCGGAGACTGCTCCCCCTTCACTGCTCACGCTTATTTTTTCGAGCACGCGTCCCCACAGTTTCAGTGTACTCATTTTTGCCGTGCGGAAAACTGCGGTGACGATCAGTTGTTGTCTTGCACCTGCACGCAAAAGTCTAGCGACTGTTCGATACACTGCAGCAGAAGTATTACTGTGAAGAAGTCCGCCCGTGTCTGTGTACACGCCCGTAAGCAAGCACGTTGCGATGTCGTTGGTGATATTCCACTTCAGTAAGTCCGCAATCGCGACAACGATCTCGCAGCTCGACGCTGCCTCGGGAACGAGAATATTCACCGTTCCAAACAGCGGATTTCCCGGATGATGATCGATCATGATCGATGGAATTGATTTATCAAATAACTGCGGATGTGACTCATGCAGTTCTGTCAGTTTTGGCTCTGCGATGTCCACAAACACGAGTGCATCCCCTGCTTTTGTTGTGAGAGCATTGAGCACTCTGGAAGCACCTGGCATGAATTGGAGTGTTTCAGGTACGGGATCCACGCAATGCATGAACACAGGAATCGTCGGGAATTGTTGTTCGATAAGAAGTGCTATTCCGATCAGCGCACCAATCGCATCACCGTCCGGATTTCTGTGACAGATCACGAGCACACGCGACGATTTTTGTATAGTCTCCATCGCCGCCGTTGCATCTGCGAGAGTGACAGACATAAGGGGGTGAGGATAGAATGAAATGTTGAGCGTCACAATCAACTGAAGTTGCAGAGTTGTCATGCACGGTGTGTGGCGAATGAATGGAAATTATGTGTCACATGAAATAAATGAAAGCGTGTCATGGTGAGCCGCGACGAATCCATGACACATCCTTATGGAACGTGTCGCCCATTCGTCTGTGCTCAGGGTGACACGTTTTTCATTTTTTAATTTTCAATTCTCAATTCTCCATTTTCAATTCATACTGCAGGCATGCCTTACTCCATCATCTTCTGCGGCACCCCCGACTTCGCACTTCCTTCGCTCCAAGCTCTGATCGATGATGATGCGTTTGATGTGACGGCTGTCATCACTCAGCCTGATAAACCTGTGGGAAGAAAACAGATTTTGACTGCGCCACCTGTGAAGACTTTAGCGCAAGATCGAGCCATTCCTGTGCATCAACCGGAAAATATCAATAGTTATCTTCCGGCAAAAATCGCGAGCGGAGAGATCATGAAGCCGGACTTTCTCGTCGTCGTTGCGTACGGGAAAATATTGAAACAAGTCGTCCTCGATATTCCAAAAATCGCACCGATCAATGTGCATGGATCACTCCTCCCTCGCTGGCGTGGAGCGTCACCAGTTGAACATGCTATTCTTGCGGGCGATGAAACCACAGGAATTACAGTGCAAGTAATGAGTGCCGGACTCGATGAAGGTCCGACACTTTCAATGAAGGAAATTCCAATTGAGTCACGAGAGACGAGTTACGAGTTACGAGAAAAACTTTCGAAGATTGGCGCAGAACTTCTTGTGCAAACATTGAAAAAGCCACTCAAGCCGATTGCACAATCTTCAGATGGAATCACGATCTGCAAAAAACTTTCGCGTGAAGATTCACTCGTCGATCCCAAAAAAATGACCGCAGTAGAGATCGATCGCCGCGTTCGCGCACTCAACCCATGGCCAAGTGTGCTCTGCAAAGTAGAGGGTCACGATCTGAAAATTATCGAATCTTCGCTAACGGAGGCCTCCACAGGAATTCCTCTTCTGTGTGCCAATAATTCAACTCTTTATTTGATAAAAGTGCAGGAGGCGGGGAAGAAGATGATGGAGGCAGCGGATTGGATGAGAGGAATTAAATCAAATATGTAGGGGCGCAACGCTGTTGCGCCCAGCTTAAAAAAGGGCGCCTCACCGAGGCGCCCCTACGTGACAAAATGAATAATCAGATCTTCGTCTTCATCTCCTGAAACGCCGCGATGAACTGATCAAGATCTTCGACATCGAACATGATCGTCGTCTTTTGTCCGCCGCGGGACTTTTCGGACAATTTGAAGAACTTACCATTTCCCGACTGCTTCAGGTCGACATAGAAGGTGCGCTGACGTGCGTGGATCGTCACAGAGTGCACATCTTGTGCAAACGTGCGCTGACCGCCGCCCATCGGAGGACGTGGAGCCATAGAAGGTGGCTGTGCGACACTATCATCGTGATGCATCGAACCACCGGTTAAGTCTGACATTGGATCAAACATAAAAAGAAAAGAAAGAAATAAATGATGCTCCCGTGCGCCACTTCACTCAGCATGCTCGCTTTGGAATCGGTGTTGAGAGCTGCAAGAAGAATAACAAAGCGACGTTTACTTGTCGAGCGGCGCAAACAAAATCTCCGGCACTCCTACAGTCTTCCACTCCTTCACCCCTCCCCACTTCTTCATCTCATTAGTAATCACAAAGTCCTTCTCAAACATTTTTTCGGCATACGGAACATTCAACTGCTTACTCATTTTGTACACAGCATTTGGCATGAACGGCAAGAGTGTGAGCGCGGTGTGGCGCAATGCTTCGGCGAAGGTGGAAAGTACTGCGATGCGTTCTTCCCCTTTGAGCTTCCACGGTTCTGCCGTGTTGAAGTTAGCATTCATACAATCAATGTTTGTGGTGATACCTTGAATCGCAGCGTGAATCTCGAATGCCTCCATCGATGCACTGTAGTTTTTCCATGCGAGAGCAATGTTCTCGTTGTCCCCTTCCCTCGCAACAATCGTGAGTGGCACGCCTTCTTTATTGAGCATCACAAGCACGCGATTGAGCATATTCCCGAGCTGATTCCTAAGCTTCGAATCATAGACTTCATCAATCCTCTTCCAGCTGAAATCTCCATCATTACCCACCGGAATTTCATGACACAAGTAGAAGCGCAGTGGATCGGGGTTGCCTTTGAAATGCGCGAGGACTTCCTCTGGCTTCACGACGTTCCCAAGACTCTTACTCATTTTCTGTCCTTCGCTTGTAAGAAATCCGTGGATGAGGAGTTTATCAGGTGTACGGACTCCTGCGTGTTTCAGCATTGCAGGCCAAATCAGTGCGTGGAAACGTGCGATGTCTTTGCCGATAACATGCGTGACCGTGGCATCGTCCCAATATTTTTTTTGCTCATGATCGGTGAAATATCCGAGACCCGAAATGTAGTTCGTAAGCGCATCACACCACACATACATCACTTGATTCTCGTCACCAGGAACCGGAATGCCCCAACTGAGACTCGATTTTGGACGCGAGAATGAAACGTCTTCCAGACCTTGATCAAGGAGTGCGAGTGTCTCTGCTGCGCGTTGAGACGGTATAATCTTATAATTCTTTTTGAGTAATTCTTTCAGCCACTCCGTTTCCTTCGAGAGCAAGAAAAACCAGTTTTCTTCTTTTACTTCCTCGGGCGGACGCTGATGGATATCGCAGTTTCCGTCGACCAGATCTTTCTTGGTGAGAAACCTTTCGCAACCGGAACAATAGAGCCCCGTGTATGTCCGCTTTTCGAGCATTCCTGCTTTCTCAAGTCGCTTCCAGAGTTCCGTGACCGTCGGCCAGTGTTCACGTTGATCCGTCGTGCGGATGAAGTGATCGAACGACACGCCGAGCTTTGCATACAATTCCTGAAAAAGCGGGACATTGCGATCAACTAATTCTCGCGGCGTAACTTTTTCCTTGTCCGCCGTTTGCTGGATCTTGATGCCGTGTTCGTCAGTCCCAATCTGAAATCGAACGTCATGTTCAGAGAGCCGATGCCACCGCGCCATCACATCTGCGAGCACTTTTTCAAGCACATGCCCCATATGTGGAGCAGCGTTCGGGTAATCAATCGCCGTCGTGATGTAGTGCCTCGACATGCAAAGAGTCTACTGTAGAGACGAGCGATGCGCACGTCTGCTTCAGAAAACCATCAGCAATGGTATTAGCTAAGCAATACGGTAATCCATCCGACAAAGAAATTCAGGATCGCTGTCGTGAGCAGACTGAGCACAAGCCCCACACCCGCGTACATTATGATCTTTTTGCCTTCGGACACTTTGTCCTCACTTCCGTTTGATGTAATGATTAAAATTCCAGAATAGATAATCAAAATCACAGCGACAACCGAGATGAACGGAAAGATAAAATTGATAATTCTCAGTGACAAATACGTCACCAGATTTCCGGTTGGCACACTGCACGGCATGACAGAACAAATGCTTGCCCACATGGCATCCACACCATTTGCACCTGCACCGGCCTTGTCCAGAGTTTCTGCAAAAGCGCGAGAGACAAACATGCCGATCACGAAGGATGTGAATGATGTCATAGTCCAAAGAAATTAGTAACAACAGTAACCAAAGCTGCGGAAAGATTCACAATCACGGCTCCGGTAATCGCCCAGTACATCATCTTTTTGCCCTTCTCGTAATCTTCAGATTTACCCTGTGCATAGACCATGTGTAGACCTGCAACCACGATAATAATAAGAAAGATTGCATTGAGCAACGTCCGCAAAATATAGACTGCGGTAGAGAGCAGCGTCAGGGGAAGATCCGAACTGCCTGTTGGTAATGTCTGTGTTCCGACGGTCGAAACAAGCAGCTGACTGAGAATCGCCACAGTGAGGCCAATGAGTGAATACGCAATCGCCCATTTATATTGTGTGATTTTTCCTTCATCACCCAAACTGATCAGCATCTGTATTCCCGCCCACACGATAAACAGTACTGCAAGCCCCGCAGCAACCTGTAACATCATCATCGCAAGACCGCCATTCCCTCCGCCAGTCAGCACGCGCATCGGGAAATTTTCCGCACCGGCATTACATCCGCCGGGCACCGTCGTCACGCAGGGGGCTGTTGGTAGATTGAATGCATACGCAGCCGTAGCCTGCAGAAGAGTCATAAACCCGAATGCAATGGAGAAGAAGAGGTACATGAAATTACACGAAGAAATTCGGATTCAAGAAGCGAAGAATCGTCCCTGCAAAGCCCACCATCAAAAGTCCCGCAAGTGCCCAGAGAATTTTATTTTTTCCGTTCTCACGTTTTCCGCTGTCACTTCCGGACGTCATAATATCCGACGCACCCATAAGCGCCTGCAGTACGCCGATTCCCGCAGCAATGCCGAGTACCCACGGCCACATCAGATTGAAATAATCGAAAAATATCAAAATTCCCGAGGAAGGATTGAGCGATGACACACCATTCGGCGACTGTAAAAGAATAAGCGGACTGTTTGGCCTCGAAAGAGGGCCTGTCGTATTGCCTCCTCCGCCTGCTCCGCCTCCTCCACCGTTTGCACCTGTACACGCGTTTGATGCCTGCTGTGTACCGCATCCAATACAATCCGGGGGGGTACACTGAGCTGCAATCGCATGTGGCATATATAAAAAGATCCCCAGCACAAACACAGAGATACACAGTGAGAAACGGACGTGTGAAAAGGGTGTGTTCATAAATCCCTCCAGTATAGCAGAAAAACAGCAAAAAAGCGATATGGATGTCGCAAATCGTGCACTACGCGAATATGGAATGATTTTACGTGGAGCGGGATACGGGAATCGAACCCGCATCTTAAGCTTGGGAAGCTCACGTACTACCACTGTACTAATCCCGCATGAATTTTTTGCCCTAAAAGACCGATCGCCCGGCTTCGTCTGTGGACTACGCCGCGGTGCCGCGGCGTAGTGCCCGAAGGCACGTAGACGGGTGGAGCGGATGACGGGACTCGAACCCGCAACCTACGCCATGGCAAGGCGTCGCTCTAGCCAATTGAGCTACATCCGCAAAGAGCCCCCGTATCCTACGGAGAACTCCCCTCTCGCGCAACACTACATCTGCTACTTGCACTTCTCCGGCACCTTCCAGTTTTTCAGTGCGCTGTAGACCGTCCCGTAATTATTATTCGCATTCCAAAACATAAATCCACAGAGTCCTGCGTCCGTCACTGCCTGCACCTGATCCTGTACGTTTTTCATCGTCACAAAATACCCCTGTAACCACGGTCGCAATTTCCATGCATCTTTCCCGAGTAATTCTTGATACCCCGTCATCGTCCGATAGACGAGATGATACGCACGCGGGCCTTTGTCGACACCGGGATTATAATATTCATTTGGATTAAACATCGACGGGTACGCCATCGGGGAAATCACGTCGACGAGTGGTGCAAAGCGCACGACGTCCTGACCAAGTGTCTGCACATTCACGTTATAATCCCATCCAAGAATCGCAAACGTGCTGATGCCGAGTTTCGTATTTTTCCCGCAACGATCAATCGTCTCGCGTGCCATGCGGATAAACGCCTCGATCCGATCTGCTTTTTGCTCTGCAGAAAAAACTCCAGTCGCGTAGATATTGGATGTTGAAAAGCGAATGTAATCCAGATTGATTTCATCGACACCCGCCTTCGCCAGTTCACAAATCACTTCGCTGTTGTACTGAAGTGCGTCCGTATTCTGGGGGTCTATGTACCCGGGGGTGATGACATGTCCGGTTTTTGGATCATGAAGCTGTGTCTCGGGTAATGCTCGTGTGATGCCGCTGTCGCTCACAGAGACAAAACGTGCGATGGTGTAGATGCCACGATCACGAGCAATCTTAAGCGTGTGTTTCAGATCAAATTGCGAGCGAATGAGATCCAGTTTCATCGCCATCGGAGCCGTAGAATTGAACACAACTCGATCGCCTTTTGCTTCGAACACCAGTGCGTTTCCATTGAAATTTCCCGTTGCCTGCATCGTCTGTGTCAAAAAATCATCTTTTCCCATGCCGGAAGCCGTCAGATACACGCCTGCGTGATTATCCGGCAAACCTGTGCGAGTGGGACTTGCCGACACAATCCGACGTGACGGTGATCGAGGCGCTTTGTTCAAAACCGCACGCGCTGCGATCGGTACCTCCGGCACTTCGCGACGACGTGTTGTCTGAAGCACTTCATCATTCGCTGACTCCGATGGAGCCGCTGAATGCAATGCAGGAATCGACGAACACACACCGCAAATACTTTCTGAAGCTGAAATGCGTGATGCGAGCACAACTCCGTATTGCGAAACTGCAACGACCATCGACAGAGTTGCAAGTGCAAGCTGCATCGTACCATGATGCGTTTCCACAAATGATGCTTGCCTGACGCTCGTTTTTTTGGAAGATACAATGCGCTCAATCGGACGCGGCAACGATGTTGCATTTTGCCCAATGTAGCCAAGAATTTTATGTGTATTTGTCTTTTTCATTGATTTAATATATTAGCACAATTTTATTTATTTTGCAAATATTTTGCACAGAAAAATGTGTGGCAGTGCCACGTGAACGCGAGCCGAGCACTGCGAGCGTTTTTACGTGGTTTACCATGAGCGAACGCAGCGCGAACGTTTTTATGTGGTTTACCATGAGCAAGCGCAACGCGTCGAATGGTGCTCTCGACAGGAATTGAACCTGTATTCCCGGCTTCGGAGGCCAGTGGTCTATCCGTTAACCTACGAGAGCAATCTGCTTTAGCAAAGCCGGAAGAACTCTACTGTATTTTCCGTCGTCACACGATCCGCCTCTTCCATGCTAATGCCCTTGAGATGCGCAACGCACTTCAAAACCTCCGCGACAAACGCAGGTTCATTTCTTTTTCCTCTGTGTGGAATGGGAGCCAAGTACGGACTATCTGTTTCAATGAGTAATTGGGAAATCGGGCATTTTTTTATCGTGTGATGAATGTCGGTGGATTTCGGATACGTGGCGATACCCGTAAACGATAAAAAATATCCGCGCTCAACCGCCCATGAAATGTTGTCCCATTTTTCCGTACAACAGTGGATGACAAGTTGTAGCGGTTCCACTTCTTCGACAATGCGCCTGATATCTTCGACGGCTTCTCTGCAATGAATGACTGCCGGAAGACTCAATTCATGTGCAAGTGTGAGCTGTTCCAAAAATACTGCACGCTGATCGCCTTGCGGTGAATGGTTGTAATGATAATCAAGTCCGATCTCTCCAATCGCCACCACTTTTTTGGAAGATGAAATCATCGCCTTGATCCGCTCACTATCCCCCCTCTGCCACGACTTCGCCTCATGCGGATGCACGCCCACCGTCGCAAACACCTGATCATATTTCTCCGCGATCTGTACACATTTTTCCGCCTCCGCAATCGTATCCGCAATCGTAATCACCTGGGTGACTCCCGCATCTTTTGCCCGCACCAAAACATCATCGAGATCGGTATCGAATTGTTTGTCGGCGAGGTGGCAGTGTGAATCGATCATGAATGAAGTGTAGCTGTATTCTTCTGAGCGACGTAAGAGATCGCAGAAAATCCTGTCTTACTATTACTATCTCCTTCCTCTCTTCCTATGGGCAGCACACTTGTAAAAGCAATCGTCATCGCCGTGATCTTCGGCGGCGGCTGGGCGGTACTGTATCTGATTGTGAAGGCTTTGTTTTGAAGAAAGATTCTGAGGGTAAGTTCAAATGTTGGTGACTTGCCATGAGCAAGCGCAGCGCGTCGAATGGTGGACTAGATCATAGCAATCTTGAACACCTGATCAACGCGCTGATGCGTTCGCCGCATGTCGTCGAGCAATCCCGCCGCTTCTCCGCGATGCGCTACAAGAAAGACCCGATACACGCTACGCTGTTCTCCGATGCAATCGCCTAC
>CALREJ010000033.1 GCA_943355155.1 Candidatus Peribacteria bacterium | reverse complement strand
AGATATTGAGAAAATTGAACACTGGCTGAATCACACTCCGAGAAAATGTTTGAACTGGAGTACTCCGTATGAGATCATGATTGAAAATCGTTTGTTTGTTTCTTCTACTTCACCGAACCCCAGTGTTGCACTTGAGGGGTAAATGCGGGTTTGCTGCCAATTCGTATTACATACTACAAAAAGTGATTGTCGCCTATGAAGGAAAAGATTCCGCAATTGCGAAGGCAGTCGGCAGAGACATCAAAGGAAAAATCTCGATTGTGCTCTACGTTCTTGGAATCATAGGAGCATTGATACATCCTTGGATCGCCTACGGACTGTTTGTTTTTGTAGCGCTCATGTGGATTGTGCCGGATCGGAGATTGGCACCGATGTTTCAGCATGGTGATGAATAATTAAAAAATACTTTTTTCCCAAGATCATGCATCATCAAGAGGAACATCCTATAAATCGTCAGCGCCATCAGTATCAAATTCATCATCCATAGGAAGATCTTCTATTGCACCTAATTCTTCTTCTAGATCTAAAACCTCTTCACCTTCCACTATTTCTTCATACATTTCCTGTGAACGAATTAATTTTATGGCAGTCCACACAATGATTTTAAATGATTCAAAGTCTAGTGCATCATCCGCTAACTGAGCCCGCATTTTTCGCTCAATGGAGTCCCATTCACTCTTACATTTTTGTGATAGAAAATCCCATTCTTTCACTTCCTGTAAAAATTCATCGACAGTCTGGGCTCGGAAACCGGGTAGCGCATCACCCTCGACTCCTGTTGGCACAAGTACTGAAGGAAGCTGCCTGCGAATAACTTCTCTTTGTGGCTTAGATTTAGGCTTGGTCTTAGGCTTAGGCTCAGGTTTCTTGTCTTTCAGTTCTTTCCGCTCTCTCTTTCCTCCATGTCCCCTCTTTTTACCTAAGAGAACAGTGTACTGAGATCCTCTTACATCCTCATGCTCTGTTACGAGTTGAACATCTTTCTTTCTTATCTGCTCAGGGAGGGCAACCATACCAGGAATCGATAACATTGATTCAGCACCGGTTTGCGCTTCTGGACTATTGATCAAATGAAATGCTGAATTTTTTGCTGCATCATCACTAAAACACGGCAAACGTAGGACAACTCGAACATTTTTAGAGATACCCTGACGATGCAAAGATCCATGTTCGATCCGATCTATGAGTCGTAAAATTTGTTGACGGTCTTTTAAGCCATAGGTGGTGGCAGCAGTGATGTACCAGAGATTCGGAAAGTCGAGAGCGAATTTGAAATGTTTGGGAGAAGAGACAAGAATACGCGGAACAGGATATTTTCCCTGCATGATGGACATCATCGTTCCGCAGTGTGGAGGATCTTTATTGGCATCAAATGAAATAATTTGCGCACCCATTCCTTTTTCTGCGTATTTTGCCTCCAGCTTCTTTATAAATGTTTCAACATTGTCTGGGTGAACAAGAATCGCACCGTCAACGGTATGCAATTGCGGTAATTCAAGTTTTTCCAGAAGTGGCCAATGAGCAAAATGATCAAGAACCATTCTATCCATACCTTCTTCAGAATCCGGATCAACATCAAGCATCATCGGTTCATACGGAGCGAGGGGAGGCAAAATTTCATCTTCTGAGTTTAGTAAAATGCGCAATGGAGGCCGTGGAGATTTTCGATCAAAATTGATGTACCCCTGTCTCTGGTCTCCTGCCGCTTCAGCCATTGCTGCAAAAACAAGTGGGGCAGGGCTCTTGTCATCAACATCTCTTATATTCATGATTGCCGATTGCCACTGATTTCCGGGGTGTTCCTGCGTTTCATCAACCACAATTGCCTGCACACCTGCAATACCCGGAATCTTCGCGCACCAATCTTGTCTCAAAAGGTGTATCGACAACAAAAGAAATAATCTATGCCGATTGCTATGTGTTATCTCTGTGTTTGATGGAACTTTATTAAAAGAACCACCCGTTTTGGCGATAATCAAATCTCTTTCCCTATAGCCATCTGGAATCCCAAATCCCATATCACCTTTTTTTCCAAGCCTATCGGAATTCTCTGTATCAACAGTCGGCAATTCACAATACTGAAAATCACTTTGATTTGGAGCAAGCAAGAGAAGTGCACGATGCGTGATAACCAAGCAGAGTTCTTGAAGTTTGTGATGCCATTCAGGATGTCCATTTATCTCTGTACCGTAATTTTTTATCCACTGTCTTCCTGTTTCTGATTTCCTAACATGCCTCTCTAGCGCAATGAACACATCCTCTGATTCTTTGTTGTCTCTGCATATTTGGCCAAGAAAGACGCGATCAAAAATATCCGGACAACCTGTGAGTTGAGTTGCAAAATGCGCAATGGAATTTACCTCACGTATGCTGATTTCTTTATCCTCTCCCGATCTTGCTGCATTTCTAAAAATTTCATCTTTTGAAAATAATTGCTGCATCAAAATATAAGCCTTATGTGCACAAATTGCGACACCACCCTTGAGAACATTGCGAATCTGCAGACGAATCAAAACTGCGGTAATGATGCCGAGAATGATGGTTTTTCCGATTCCACCTGAACCCTGTATCAAAAATGTTTCAATAGGATTTTTCGATGAACACATGATTTGCGAAAGCCAAATGAGTATGGCGTATTGATGATCGTACAAACGTACGCCATTGACCATACGCGTGTCTTTGATTTCATCTAAGAATGTTAACAATTCCTGTGTAAAAGAACGCTGCAATTCGGGACTCTGTTGAAAATTTTCAATAAATTTTTGAGGATTTTCATCCGAATAACTAATGCCACGATTCCATTCGATTTTCAGCGTCTGCAAAAGAAAATTTCTATTTGCTGTATAGTCTTTCTCGAATGTAGGAGTCATCTTCCCAGAAGAATCTGTAATTTGATACTGTGGAGAAAGATTCATAATGCCAGCCGCTGGATTTTCTAGTGATTCAGCCATAGTCACAAAGTTGCAGACTATAGTGAAATTATGCCGAATAGACAAGAATACTTCACTGAGTGCAGTGGCTTGTTTGCGACATTATAGGCCACTAAGTTCGCAGAGTGCTGTTATGATTGCTTTCACGTTGTTATACTCATCCCCCATGACACCCCTCTTCGTCGACAAAACGATCGAAATCCAAGCTCCTGCAAGTAAGGTCTGGGACGCGCTGACAGAACGGGCAAACACCGATGTCTGGGCAGAGGAATTTTCGAGTGGAGGACCACGGTTTCATATTGAATCAGACTGGACGATGGGAAGTAGGGTCGAATGGAAAGGCGATGATGGAGCGGTGCTCGTCGAAGGAAATGTGACGGCGCTGATACCACTCAAGTTTCTGCGTTACACGGTGGGTGATACGCGCTCACACGAAAAAGTATTGATGAACGAGAAAGATGGGATCACGTATGAACTCGCGGAACATGATGGCAAAACAACACTGCATCTGCTCCAAGGCGATTTCTCGGCGATGAAGGATGGAGAAAAATATTGCAGGCTGACGGATGAGACGTGGGAGAGGGTACTTCCCGTCATACAAAAATTGGCAGAGAAAAAGGGATAAAAAACAGCACGCAGATCATTTTCCTGTATATTCTTGGTATGAAATTCACCATCATCCAACGGCCCAGTTACAGCGCACTGCAATGCACGATGAAACAAGGCGAAAAGATCCGCGCGGAATCCGGATCCATGCTTGCGATGGACGCGACGGCTAGAATAGAAGGAAAGGTGGAAGGCGGACTGTGGAAGGCAATCAAGCGGACAGTGCTGACCAACGAAAGTTTTTTTGTGACAACCATCAGTGCAGTACAAGACGAAACAGAAGTCTATTTGGCACCGCGTTCTACGGGCGACGTCGAGGAAATCAAACTCAATGACACGGCATTTATTGTGCAAGGAGGAGCATTTTTGGCAAGTGAAGCGGGAGTGGAAACAGACTCGCAATTTACGGGATGGAAAGGATTTGTGAGCGGTGAAGGAATTTTTATGATCAAAGCAAGCGGCAAAGGCAGCATGTTCGTCTCGAGCTTTGGCGGCATCTTTACCAAAGAATTAAAAGCAGGCGAACAGTTCCTCGTCGATAACGGACACGTCGTCGCATTTCCGGCTGACATGACATATGACATCGCACAGACTGGAAGTGGCGTCGTGGATATGGTGACAACGGGTGAAGGACTTGTCGTGAAATTCACAGGACCCGGATTGATCTATATTCAAACCCGCAACCTTCGATCATTTGCAGAAGAGCTCAATCCCTTCCTGCGTGACCGCCAAAAATCCCAAGGAGCCGGTATGCTCGGGCAGGTTTTTGGGGGATAAATTGCTACGCGAAAGATTCCGGGTGCTACACTCTTTTTATGTACGAAAGAAAATTATGGATGGCGACCGCCTGCTTGCTCTTCGCAGGATGCACTCAACACATTTCCTCCGATCCTTCGATTTCTGCATCGTCGAGCATCGTCTCACGTTCATCCGCATCAAGTGCGAAAACCGAAGCCTTGGAACCGCTCCCGTCCACACTCAGCATCCCCCATTTTTCCAAGATGCGTCTGAGTGGAACCGGTCTCACACTGCAAAAAGTTCTAGCCGAGAACGACGCCTACACTCGCTACGATATTCAGTATTTCAGCAACGGGCTGCGGATAAGTGGCATCATGAATATTCCGAAAGGCACGGGGCCATTTCCTCTTTTGATCCTGAATCACGGTTACATCGACCCGAAAATCTACACGCAGGGAAGAGGCCTCAAGCGCGAGCAAGATTATTTGGCACGTGCGGGTTTTGCCATCCTTCATACGGATTATCGCGGACATGCGGATAGTGACCCGAGTCCCATGATCGAAAAGGCATACGATGGAAACTTGGAGTATGCGATGGATAGTGCCAATGCGATTCTCGCCGTACGCGCGACAAAACTTCCATCTGTGGATACAATGAAAGTCGGCATGCTTGGACATTCCATGGGTGGCGGCGTGACGCTTGCGCTCCTCACCGGTCGACCGGATCTTGTGGATACTGCCGTGCTCTATGCGCCGGTGAATGCAGACGTGTGGGAGAATTTTACTCGATGGAGAGAGAAACGAGAGGATGACGACGAAACGGTGAAAATTAACGGCACAAAAGAAACGAATCCGGAATTGTGGAAGAACCTGTCACCGGAAACTTTTTTGAAAGATATCCGCGCGCCGATTCTACTTTTTCAGGGCAGTAAAGATAAAGATGTGCCACAGGAATGGTCCGATGAACTTGCAGACAACCTCCGTGCTCTCGGCAAAGATATCACGTACACGGAATATGCAGCCGAAGGACATGAGTTTGCGACGCAGTGGACGAGTTTTATGAAGGATACGGCGGAGTTTTTTAGGAGGGAGTTGACGGAGGAAAAGAGCTAAAATACCGTTAATGAAGTCATTTTTTATGATAAATTAACGATAAATTGACTAAATAACGTTAATTTGATAGTATTTGTGCATGGCAACGACACAACCGATCAAAGATAGGATGAAGGCATTAAAGGCTGAGTATGACAAGCTGCGGCAAGGGAAAGAATCACTTCTCACTATCATTGATGAATCTGAACTTTCTGAAAGCGTGTTCAACTCAAACGCAATTGAGAATTCTACTTTAACACTCAAGGAAACAGAGCAAATTCTCCTGGACCTTGAAGTATCGCGCAACGTGTCGGTACGCGAAGTATTTGAGGCAAAGAATCTTGCTCGTGTCATGGAATACATCAAGGGGAAGTTGGGAGAAAAGGAGCTCTCCGAAGACATGGTCCTATTCCTCCATAAAATGCTCATCGGAAATATCAATGACGGCATCGCGGGCCGTTTTCGACAAACCGGTGAATATGTCCGCGTGGGCAATCACATCGCGCCTGCACCGGAACATGTGCAAAGAATGATCGACAAAATCCTCTTATCGTATACGAGTGATCATGAGACGTACTTTGCAGATAAAATTGCAACATTTCATCTCGATTTTGAAACTATTCATCCTTTCTGTGACGGCAATGGGCGCATCGGCCGCGTCATCATCAACATCCAACTCCAAAAACTGGGCTTCCCTAACATCATCATTCGGGATAAGGAGAAGCAAGATTACTATGAATCTTTTCGAATCTACAACCATTCAAAAAAAACGACTCTCATGGAAAAGATCGTAACGCTCGCACTGATTGAATCACTCCACAAGAGAATCACCTATCTTCGGGGGCAAAGCATCATCACGTTGGCGGACTTTTCAAGAACGCAAAAGAGATCTTTGCATACTCTGAGTAACGCCGCCCGCAGACAGACGATTCCCGCTTTTCGTGAAAGAGGAGAATGGAAAATCGGCACATAGGAACTCCTTTCTCGTTTCACAATCCCTCAAAAAACCTCACGATCGCATCCGCCGTTCCACTTGGCCACAGATGCGGGTAATAGGTTCCATTTCGTTCTTTATCGATGGTATGTGGGCAGAAGAGGACAGGGTTTTCGCTGCAGCCCCCGTACTGCACACAGGACAGCGCATTTGGTTGCAGAGGTATGAGAGTAGATTCGCAAGCGTTTGCCGAAAGACGAATATCGCGCATGGTTTCGGCGGCGGAGTGCGGCGAAGACGCATCTTTCGGATTATTGATGATGAGTGCAGCTGTCGGCCCCGTGCAATTTTTCATAGTCGTAGAACCGCCGACGGTTGCGGAACCACGGACGACTCCCCCACGCGCGCAAGCGACGGAATTTGCAAACCACGCGCCGAGCGAATGCCCGACGACGAAGATATGGTCCATGTCGATGCAGTAATTTTCTGAAACCTCTTTCACGACGGCATCGAAAAACCGGAAGTCACGAAGCTCGGAAGCTTTGTCGCCGGGGTCCGACCACGAAAATGTTCCATTGCCGTTACTGATCGCCGCGGGATACGCAATAAAATAATTCTTTGCCGAGCGATCGAGTCCAAAGTACGCACGCACTTGTTCATTGCTATTTGTGCGGCCGTGGAATGCGATGATCAGCGGCGAGGGATCGTGTGAGACATAGTTGTTTGGTTTCGTGAGGAGGTAGGAACGCTGCACCCCGTTGACCGCAATGGTCGTCGATGCTTCCTTCTCCGATTTACCACAACCTGCAGAAAGATTCGGAACAACACGATCTTCGGTACTTCGCACAAAACGCGCGATGAGGTCAGCAGCACGTTCGCGAGTGATGGGATCCCATGGAATGTACGAAGAACTCGGGAGGATGTTCAGTCGATCGAGTTCTGCAACATACGGCTTGTACCAATCATGTCCTCCACTACTCGTCGTCACATCATTTCCATACGTCAACATCGCCATTTTGATTGCTTCAGCAAAATTAATCGGCTGATCGGGTTTGAAAAATGTGCGCGAGCCGACGGCGTACCCACTCACAATGTCCCGCCGCTTCGCCGCACACACATACGGCGCATACCACGCATCCGCTTGCACATCGGCGAAACACTCCCCCGTCGCCGGCTCCACCGCTCCGCGCGACCGAAACACAAGTTTCAAAAATTCCGCACGGTTCACGGTTTCCCTTGGATGAAACTTCCCGTCCGGATAGCCGTTGATCGATCCTTTGTGTTTCAAGTACGTCACTGCATCCTGGTACCCGATCCAAGACATGATCATATCTGGAAAAGGAGACACGGTTTCTGCCACAGCAGTAACAGACAATGAAACCAGCAACACGACTGCGAAACATCGAATATATCTGTGTGAATACATGTGATGAGGATGCTACACTTCTCTCATGACTGATACCAACACGTTCGACTGGAACACTCATCTCCGCGCCTGCATGAACTCAACCGAGTATTGCTGCATTGCGACAGTAGACGAAAAGGGTGTGTGGTCGAATCCAGTTTTCTTTGCGTGGGATGAACACTGGAATCTCTATTTCATTTCGCAAATGCCTTCGAGGCATATGCAAAATCTCCGGAAGAATGCCCGCATTGCAGTTTCCATCTACAGCACTACTCAAACAGATGATGTGTGCGGGATCCAACTCGAAGGCACAGCGACGATAATTGAAAATGAAGGTGAAAAAGAAAACGCGTTTGCAATCTACAATAAAAGATCGAAGATCCAATCACATTCTCCAGCATGGCACATCGTGAAAATCACATCGGAGCATCTGTACTATTTTGATACGAAAGTTTTTGGGGAGGAGAGGAAAGAGGTACCAATGGATAAAAGATGAACTGGAAGCCATTTTCCCCCCATACAAAAAATCCCTCTTTCAAGGGATTTTTCTTTGTGACCGATGTCACGATTTACCTCTTGCTCTTTTTCTTCTTTGCCGTGACCTTCTTTACGGTCTTCCTTTTAGCTGCCTTTTTCTTACCGGCAGCCTTCTTAGGAGCCTTTTTCTTAGCGGCTTTCTTAGCCATAGTAATTTTGGGGAAGGAAATAACTATGGATCAAATTATAGATCATGTAGAACGAATGTGTGAAGCATGTCATGCGGCGGAAGATAGAAATTGTGATGTGGTTGTGTTATCAAAAAAAATCCGCAATGCGCGATTGCGGATTTTTCATCAGCGTTTTTGAAAATTATTTATGATATCTCACGCTGTAATCTTTCTTACTCAGTCGACCATTTTTTTGGAGCACTCCGATGTAGTATGTGCCCGCGGGAAAATCGTACGATGCGTTACACTCGGGTCCCGAAAAACCGTAAATATCCACATCTTCCATCGGATAAATGATGCATCGCAGAGCGGATTCATTCGTAAGCTCGACCGTGAGCTTCATTGGCTGCGTCAGTTTCATCATGTAATAGTCACCGTAATCGTCGTTATCCAAGTTCGTCGAGGACGGCGCATTGATGATCAGATTTTTTGCCTGCACAAAGCCATCGTTTCCATCTCCTGTTACGACCTTTGCGGTGACGGTGTAGTTCATTCTGGACACAACGGGGATCACATCCAATTGATACGAACCGGCAGCGAGTGCGGTACGGATGGTGCAGGAATCTTTTCCCTGATATCCGAAATAATATTCGAGAGCGAAGCTATCCGCGCTGTCGAGTTTATACAGACGACACTGCACATCGTCCTGCATATTTTCATTGATGACCGTAACACCGAACATCGCGACCGTTGTCTGCGTCAGTGAAAAACGATACGAATGTGTTTCTTTCGTCGTAAACTTTCCGGTGTCGGTGAATGGAAAATTCATCTGTGTAACGACGGGAACCATCAGTGCGATTTTTGACGAACTACTTGCTGCACTACTCTGCGCTTCAGGAACACTGCTCGATGAGCTACTGACACTCGATGATGACGATGCGGCAACAGATGGTGTTTCGAAAGAAAGTGGTTCTGGTGAGATTGCATTGTAAATATATGCTGCGGCCTCTGCGCGCGAGAGTGATCCCGCCGGCCAAAAATATGCAGAATCCGCTCCGGGCATCGGGAGAATTTTTAGTTTAAACGCCGCGGACAGATACTGCATGTACCACGCTGTCGAGGACACATCACCATACGACAATGCCTTGGTGGTTGCCTCCAGTGTCGTCTGCTGGGGAAGACCTGAAACCGTAAAGAGCATCTTCAGCGCCTCGACTCTGTTCACTGCCTGATTCGGCCGGAAGGTTTTGTCACTGTATCCCGCCACAAAACCCTGAGCAGCAGCATCACAGACAACTTGTTCGAACCAACTCCCCGCAGGCACATCCAGAAAACAATTGGACACAGCAGGTCTTGCGGCAAGGGGATGAGGGAAAGCGCGATAGAGTAACGTGAGAATCTCTGCGCGATTTACTGTTTTATCAGGAGCAAACGACCCATCAGGGTTTCCCTTGATGATGTTCTTGTCCGCAAGAGACTCAATCGCAGGACGATACAATGAAGATGTCGGAACATCCGGAAAAGACGCTGCTTTCGCTGAAAGTGCAAAAAGAGATTGTGAGAGAAGAGCAACGGTCAGACCGGCAGACCACGAGGAGCGCATAGAAAATGGGGGGAGGGAACGCGCACACTCTAGGATGAACACAAACATTGCTCAAGAAAGACTTCCTTATATAGGCTGGATGAATAGTGAGGAATGTGATGTGGATAGGGTTCAGATTTTCTCTCCCGAAGTGACCCTAGAGCATGGACAGCAGCCAAATTTTTTGGTAAGCTCAGGCGTCGCACCGCACCCGCGGGGCGCGTTTTTGCGTAGTCGCGGCGTAGTCCCGCAAAAGGACGAAGCCGGATTGAATCCTTTGTTTCTTTTGATTCTTTTGCTTCCTTTCATTCTTCATTCCTATGGATAATATCGTCGTCAAAGGTGCCCGTATGCATAACCTCCGGAGTGTCGATGTCACGATCCCCCGCAATAAATTGACCGTGATCACGGGTGTCTCGGGGTCTGGGAAATCCACCCTCGCGTTTGATACGATTTTTGCCGAAGGACAAAGGAGATACGTCGAAAGTTTGTCTGCGTACGCACGCCAATTCATCGCGCAGATGGAAAAACCGGAGGTAGATAGTATCGAAGGACTTAGCCCCGCTATTTCCATCGACCAAAAAACTGCACCAAGGAACCCCCGCTCGACGGTCGGAACAATTACAGAAATTTACGATTACATGAGATTGCTTTGGGCAAAAATCGGAAAAGTCCATTGTTCAACATGTGGAAAAATTCTGCAGAAACAATCCTCGAGTCAGATGGTGGAAACGATTGCCAACATGCCAGAGGGAAGAAAAATTTATCTACTCGCGCCGATCATCGAAGGAAGAAAGGGTGAGCACACAAAATTACTCGATGCCGTTCGCCGCGAAGGATTTGTGCGCATGCGCGTCGACGGAAACATCATGACGACAGATGAAGAAGTGACGTTGGATCCGAAAAAAGCGCACACAATTGAGATTGTCGTTGATCGCTTGGTGGTGCGGGATCTTGCAGTGAAGGAAGATGACGGCTCGACAGGAAGCGCAAAAACGACGAATCCCAATCGCACGCGTCTCGCAGACTCCGTGGAACTGTGTCTGAAAAAAAGTGAGGGAACGGTGATTGTGCTCGATGCGGACTCAAACGAAGAAATTCGTTTCTCGGAATCGTTCGTCTGTCCCGATCATCCGGAGCAGCAGGTACCGGAGTTGGAGCCGCGCAGTTTTTCGTTCAATTCTCCGCACGGCGCATGTGATGAGTGTCATGGACTCGGTTCTATATTACAGGTCGACACTGCTTCGATTGTCCCGAATGAAAACCTCACACTCGCAGAAGGCGCGATCCATCCGTGGACAACATCAGCGAGTCGCATGGGATTCATGAATAATGTGCTCGAGGCACTCGCAGCGGAAGTGGGATTTGATATGAAAACGGCATGGAAATCGCTCAAACCGGAACACAAAGAAATCATTCTTCGGGGCTACAATGAGCCATTAACCGTGAAGATGGATGGCAGATTTGACGCAACCTACCGCACCACGTACGAAGGTGTGATAGGTAATCTGCAGCGTCGCCATCACGAAACAGACAGCAGCTACGTCCGCACACAAATCGAAGAATACATGTTGGAGCTGCCGTGTAATTCTTGTAAGGGTCTTCGTCTGAAAAAAGAAATTCTCGGCGTCACCGTCGGAGAAAAAAATATCGTCGCCGTGACGGACATGAGTGTGAATGAGGCGGAAGAGTTTTTCAGGGGGCTCTTGCCTCAGCCCCCTATCCCCCAACCCCTTTCCCCCGGCGCGGGAGAAAGGGGAGAAAAAGTGAAAAAAAATTCCCCTCTCCCGCAGACGGGGGAGGGGTTAGGGGTGGGGGCGCTCACAAACTACGAGTTCACCATCGTCAAAAAAGTGCTGGAGGAAATCATCAGCCGCCTGAGTTTTCTTCGTAACGTTGGACTCACTTACCTCACACTTTCCCGCAGTGCATCAACACTTTCTGGAGGTGAAGCACAACGCATTCGCCTCGCGACGCAGATCGGATCTGCGCTCGAAGGCGTGCTCTATGTTCTCGATGAACCGAGCATTGGGCTTCATCAACGCGACAATGCAAGACTCATCACGACGATCGAAAATTTGCGCGACCTTGGAAACACCGTGATCGTCGTCGAACACGATGAAGAGACGATGGAAGCGGCGGATTATTTACTCGAGATCGGACCTGGAGCAGGAAAGTACGGCGGCACTGTTGTGGCTGCAGGTGTGCCGGAAGATCTAATCAACAATCCCAATTCTGTGACTGGGCAATACTTGAGCGGAAAGCGCGCAATCGAAACTCCGAAAAAGCGCAGACCCGGCAACGGGAAATTCATCACCGTGAAGGATGCACATCACCACAACCTCCAACACGTCGATGTCTCGATGCCGCTCGGCACATTTATCGGCATCTCGGGCGTATCCGGATCGGGAAAATCAAGTTTGATCCACGGAATCTTGGGGCCACAACTTCTTCATGTTTTGAATAAAGCACACGCAAAACCACAGGATGTCGGCAGTTTCGACGGACTCCAATACCTCGATAAGGCAATCGTGATCGACCAATCCCCCATCGGCCGAACTCCACGCAGTAACCCCGCAACCTACACCGGCATTTTCACGGACATTCGAGATTTATTCTCGGGCGTGCCCGAGTCGAAACTCCGCGGCTATCAACCGGGACGTTTTAGTTTTAACGTGAAGGGTGGCCGCTGTGAAGAATGTGAGGGAGATGGAATGAAGCGAATCGAAATGCATTTTTTGCCGGACGTGTTTGTGACATGCGAAGTCTGTCATGGTCACCGCTATAACCGCGAAACTCTGGAAGTCACCTATAAAGGAAAAAATATTGCAGAGGCATTGGATATGACCGTCACCGAAGCAACAAATTTCTTCTCGTCGATTTCGACGCTCAAGAAAAAACTCCAGACACTTGATGATGTTGGACTCGGCTACCTTCACCTCGGACAAAGCGCGACAACACTCTCGGGCGGAGAGGCACAACGCGTGAAACTTGCTACGGAATTGCTTCGTCGTTCAACCGGTCAAACATTTTACATTCTCGATGAACCGACGACCGGACTCCACTTCGAAGATATCCGCAGACTGCTCTCGGTGCTGGAACGGCTTGTAGACAAGGGAAACACAGTACTCGTCATCGAGCATAATCTTGATGTGCTGAAATCCGTCGACTACATCGTCGACCTCGGCCCGGACGGCGGCTCGGGAGGCGGCT
>CALREJ010000032.1 GCA_943355155.1 Candidatus Peribacteria bacterium | reverse complement strand
CCTCCGCTGAACTTTGAAGTGCACCACTTGGGGTGAGGTATTACCCTCACTCCCTATGGCATATCAGCAACTCTCAGAGGCAGAACAGTTACAGCTCAGTATTCTTCTCAAGAAGAACTTCTCCTTGCGAGACATTGCCGAAGCAATGTCTCGCAACCACACGACTCTCGGGCGGGAGATTGCACGCAACAGCGTCAAAGGAACATACGATCCGCAGAAAGCGAAACAGAAAAAGAGACTGAGGCGTCGCTACAGCAAATATCAGGGAATGAAGGTACGAGAGAGACCTGATCTGGAAGCGTTCATCATCAGAATGATGAAGGCAGGATGGACACCCGAAGAGATCGCCGGTCGTCTCAAGATGAAACGAACAGATCTTCCATACATCAGTGCGAAAGGAATATACAAGTGGCTCTACTCCGTTCATGGGCAGAAGTACTGTCACCTCCTGTGCTCACAACAAGTAAAGCCAAAGAAGCGTCGACAGAAAGCAGAGCGCAGTATGATTCCGAATCGCATAGGCATTGAAAAACGGCCTCAGAAAGCCAATGATCGCAGTGAGTACGGACACTTCGAAACAGATACCATCGTGTCCGGGAAGCGTCATGAGAGCACGGCATCATTGGCCGTGCTGCATGAACGGAAAGCGCGGTATGTGCGTCTACGAAAGATTCCCAATTTGAAACCGCAGAGCATGACACGGGCATTGAAGAAGATGGGAAAGACCATCAAGAGACGCACCATCACCTACGACAACGGCATCGAAAATCGCGGTCATGAACATGTTGCATCCGCATTGAACGTCTCCACATATTTTTGCAATCGGTATCATTCATGGGAGAAAGGAGGCGTCGAAAATACGAATGGAAGAATTCGTCGGTACATTCCGAAGGGATCCAATCTCGCAGACTACAGTGACAGAGACATCGCAAAGATTGAGCACTGGCTCAATCACACTCCGAGAAAATGTTTGAACTGGAATACTCCGTATGAGACAATGGTTGAAAATCATCTGTTTGTTTCTTCTACTTCACCGAACCCCAGTGGTGCACTTGAGGGGTAAACGCGGGTCGATTGACATATAAATATTATACCCAATAAAGGATATGATGGCAATATTGAGAGAGAAAAGGCATTTTACGCCCCTTTCTTCTTCAAACACACATACGACCCCAGCACCAGCACCACCATCATGACGAAGATGGGAATATAAGCACTTGGTGGATCACCGACGGCAATGAAGGAAATCCCCGCACCGAGAAAATCAAAGAAGAATCCCGCATACGCCCACTCGCGGAGGTTCGGGAACTTCGTCTGCCAGAGTGCAATGACACCGAGGATTTTGAAGACAGCGAGCATCGTGAGCACATACATCGGATACCCAAGATGCGCCATCATATCAATCGCCTCTTGCCCGCCCTGAAAACTTCCGTACGCACTAAAGAGCATCATTGCGGAAAGGAGAGCGGTGAGAATGTAGTAACCGATTTTGTAGGCTTTTTTCATAGGAAGGTGGGAAGAAAAGTGAGTCAAAGTGTAGCAAGCATGGCGCGGCTCAGGCAAGGAGAAGCCATCAATGTCATCAAGAAATTGTGAGATGAAAAAGATGTTAAGTGAAAAGGGTTCCTTAGGCACTAACACCGTTCGGGTCCCCATTCGTATTGTTACCTTGGGATTATATATTTTATTCAGTTGTGCTGGCAAGAAGCAGCAAGCTATTCAATGCCAAGCACATCTCGATGTGTTCCAGTACGCAGTAAAAGGAGGACAAGCTTATCATCCTCCTTTTTGTACGTCAGCAACCAATCGGGTGCGATGTGACACTCCCTAATTCCTTTCATTCCTCCTCTGAGTTCATGATCGAGACACTTCTGCGGCAATGGTTTGTTTTCGACTAATAAATCAATGATCATTCCGAGTTTTGAGAGTTGGAAACCCGATCTTTCCAAACGGCGAAGATCTTTCCGAAACTGTTTGGTTGGTACTTGCTGGTAGATAATCACTTTCCCAGAATATCCTTAAACATCTCTTTTGCGGAAGAGTATCTTTTACCATGCTTCAATGCCCATTCCATTTCTTTTAATATTTTTCTTTCCTGAGCCGGCGTCATGCCGTTTTCCGTAAGAATTTCGAAAGGAATACCCTGCTTCGCAATAATTTTCACCAAATAAATATTGATAGCAGTACTTAAATCCAAACCAAGATTTTTCAAGATCTTCATCGCAGCCCGCTTCGTTTTTTCCTCGGTTCTGACTTGGATGGTACTCATACTATCAGTATATATTTCTATGTTGACAATGTCAATACGTTGTCATATGTATGTCTCAAAGTCTTATATCAAAATACTAAATTCATGAACACTTTTATAGTTCAGACTTTTTGTTGTACTGCTGATATTTACTCTTTGCTCACTCGCACGCTGACGTCACGAACCTGAATGGATGGTCATGCGATGCGGGGTATGTGCAGAAAGGACAGAGTTGTGCGAAGGTAACGAGTGCGAAGAAGGGGAAGAAATAGAGTGAACCGAGGAATTTGGGATTCGGTGTGTGAAGAATATTGGCTCAATTAAGAGTAAATAAATCCTAGAAAGTATGGTGAACAACCGTACACCTATTTGTGCAACTCGAATATTTTGCGTATATCGTCCGACCGGCTAAGATCAGATACATGAAGACTACTCGCAAACACGATTCACGATTCACTTTCATAGATTTATTTGCAGGAATCGGAGGATTCCATCTTGCTTTCAATCGCTTGGGGGGAGAATGTGTTTATGCGAGCGAGTGGAATGAGCAGGCAAGAAAAACGTACGAATATAATTTTCGTACCACCGATCCCGAACTTTTCAGAAATGAAATGTTTATCGGTGACATCACGCTTCCGGAAAACCAATCTTTGATTCCACATAATTTCGATCTTCTTTGCGCAGGTTTCCCATGCCAGCCTTTTAGCCAAGCCGGATTTAAAAGAGGATTCGAAGAAACCAGAGGCACTTTATTTTTTGAAATTGCAAAGATTATCAAAGAAAATCAACCAAAAGCCTTCTTTCTGGAAAATGTGCGACATCTTGAGAAGCACAACAATGGCAAAACGTTTGCTACCATCAAAAAAATCCTTACCGAAGATCTCGGTTATTCTTTTGCATCAAAAATTGTCAAAGCATCCGATTACGGATTGCCCACGCACAGACCTCGCTTGTATATGATCGGTTTCAGATCAGACATCGATGCTTCAACTTTTAAATTCCCCGAATCTATTCCGCTATCGCTGACAATGTCCGACGTTCTCAAGGGAGATTGTCCACGCAAAGTCGGATTTACTTTGCGTGTTGGCGGCAGCGGCTCCGGTATTCATGATCGACGCAATTGGGATTCTTATTTGGTGAACGGAAAAGCAAGACGCTTGACGGTCGAAGAAGGGAAAAAGATGATGGGATTTCCCGAAGATTTTGTATTCCCGGTTTCCAGAGCCCAAGCTATGAAACAATTGGGGAACAGTGTTGCTGTGGGTGCCATTCAAGCAGTTGGCACAAATTTAGTAGAAGTTCTAAACTCTCATTATGATTCTCAAAGGAAACAAAGGCGAATGGAGCGAATTTTACGTGTTTCTGAAAATATTGTCGGAAAGGAAGCTGTTCTCAGCAGATGAGCAATTGGAAAAACTACCCGGAGTTTTTTGTCCTGTTACTCAAGTTCTTCGTAAGGAAAAGAGTGGACATTACGTATTCGACGTTTCGGGGCCACCTGAGACTATTTTGATTCTATTTGAAGGCTCATTTTTGGATTCAGTAAATCCGAAGCGGATTCTCGATAATTTAACGGTCGTGAGAGACGCAATAAAAAATGGAGGAGATGGGAAGGGATCATTTGCAATTCCGGAAACCGAAGAACTTATGAAAATGCTTCATTGTGCATCAATCAAGCCGACATCGCAGAAAAAAGCCGATATCCTTCTTAAAATCCACGATGAACGAACCGGCACTTCGCCGACGGCCGGGTTCAGCATCAAGTCTCGTTTGGGAGGAGCGTCTACTTTGCTGAATGCTTCTGGGGCAACGAACTTCATTTATTCCGTATCATTCAAAGGTAAAGCACCCGACCAATCCGATTTCAAAGAGAAAATTCAAGTCAGTGAAATAGAGAAAACCGGTGGCGTAATAGAATTTGAAAGGGTCGAATCCAATGTATTTGAAATGAATTTGCGAGAAGTAGATTCATCTATGCATGGAATAGTGGCGGAGATGGTTTTAGCATTTTATGAACGCAAGGCATCAAGCATCGCGGATCTTTCAAAAATCATCACTGAGAAAAATCCACATAATATCAACCTCGGTTCTCATAAAGATTACTATTCGATAAAGATAAAAAATCTTCTTTTGCACACGGCCTTGGGGATGCTTCCGAATACTCCATGGGACGGATCCATCGAGGCATTGGGCGGTTACATAGTGGCAAAAGAAAACGGAGAGATCGTGTGCTATCACGTATACGACTTCGATAAGCTGAAAGAGTATCTTTTTCTGCATACCAAGCTCGAGACACCGAGCACCACTCGTTACGGCTTCGGCAAGCTTGATGGAGCGAATCGAAAACATTTCATAAAACTCAACTTGCAGATTCGATTCACTCATTGATATGGATATTTTCTCCAAGGCCAAAAGGAGTGAGATCATGTCTAAAATTCGCGGCAAAGAAACTAAGCTTGAAAAGCAAGGTTGGGAAGTATTGAAAGAAGCACGGATCCGTTTTCGCAAAAACCCGAAAGGCATTTTTGGCAATCCGGATGCTGCGAATAAATCTAAAAAACTCGCCATCTTTTTTGATAGTGAGTTTTGGCACGGCCATGATTGGAAGCGTCGTAGTAATGATTTTAAGTCAAAGCGTAAATTTTGGATCAAGAAAATAGAGAGAAATATCGAACGGGACAAAGAAGTGAATCGTGAATTAAAAAAAATGGGATGGAAAGTTATCCGAATTTGGAGTCGAGATTTTCGTTTGTCCTATCGTAAAAAAACTCTGTCTCGTTTGAAAAAAATAGGCAAATGAATTTGGTGAATCGCTTGTTTATTTCATTCATCAATCCTCCCCTCACCCCCACCCATTCCAACCCCATCACCCTTCACACAGCTTTATTCTTCACCCGATAGAGCAATTCCGGTGAGCGGAAGTAGGAACCAATCGAAATGATCAGAATGAAAACCATCGGAAACCATGGCCAAACGCCTGTGGCATCCGGATGGGTCAGACCGGTTGCCGTTGCGCCACCAAGGAGCCCGACACACAGCACAAACCCAATCGTCGTCGTGCGAGGAATGAGGAGGAGAACTGCGCAGGCGATTTCGAGCAGCCCAATCATCGGCAGCATTGTCGGCGTCAAACCAATGGTTGCCACAAAGGCGTAGAACTCTGGAGTGTGGACGAATAATTTCGGCAGACCCGATGCGAGAATCAGAAAGAGTGCAAAGAGCACGTGGGGAGTCCAGACGAGAGCAGTGGAAAGTCGCTTGTTCATAGGGAGGGAGGAATGAGCCGAGTGTAGCATGAGAAAAATGTGTGTGGAAAAGATGATTTTCGATCGTGCATCGCATACACTCTCTGCATGGCAGCAATTGAAATTTCCGGCGGAGTCGCTCATCCCATGCCGGCGGATTTGAAGAAAGCGCTGACATCAGACAAGGCAGCGCTCGAAAAATGGGAAAGCCTCACGCCGCTCGCGCGCAACGAGTGGATCTGTTGGGTGGAATATGTGAAGAAAGCGGAGACGCGCAAAGAACATATCGCACGCATTCCCGAGCAACTGAAAGAAGGAGATCGCCGTCCGTGCTGTTGGATCGGTTGCACGCATCGCACTGACAAAAAACTCAGCCGCACACAGAAGTGGATTGTTGGGAAGAAGGCGACGAAGTAATGGGGTCGAGAAAGAGATGGGGGGCCTAGTGATTGGTTATTCTTACTCTTTAATCTAGCCATCCTTCTGTTTTTGTATGCATAAAACTGTTTTTAGACTATTTGCATTTAATTTAATTTGTTTTATAATATATAAAATTTCTATGAACAAACTCTTAAATAGCACAGGTGAGGAAAAAATTCTTCCGATTAGGAAAGCAAAAGATCTGTCCGCATATGATAAGAATGAGGCCAGAGTAGAAATCGCTAGACAAATTTTTCTTGGCGGTGAGGATGTAGAAGACAGGTTGCAAGCTTGCCGTTTACAACTTGCTGATAGGCTTAACGTCAGCTTGGGATCAATTGGATCTATTACTGCATATGTTCGTTACAAAGCGACAGAGGTATTACACCAAGCACTAAATATCCGATTAACTCCGGATGAACTAGTAGCGGCATTCTACTTTCTACACGAAAATTCTTTGTCTATTGAAGCGGCAAATATGGAAGTCGTAAAAAAATTTCTGGAACAACACAGGCAAGTAAATATCTCCGACCAAGAGTTGCTTAGTGCTTTATTAGCTTATGAAGCCAGAGAGCCTTTTCATACTATAAAAAATGACGGAGTTGCTATCTCAATAGTTGAGGATGAATCTTCTGAATCACAAAGTAATGATGCTGAGCCAGACTATGATAACGAAACAAAAAGAAAATGGCGTGCTCGTTGTTTTGAATACTGTGATGCAAAATTACCAAAAAATATGAGAGCAAAGGCCAAAGCATTTTGTTTTTGTGCTACTGAATGGTACGAGGTTGAACAAATATTTGATAAGCTGGGAATAAAGAGAGAGAATGTTTGGGGAGCAGAAATGAATCCAAAATTACAGGAAAGAGCTGCTGCTCGTGCCAATGACTTAGGAACAAAATTTTTTCCCGGAGATGCATCTATTCTATTCGAACAAGATGGGATCAATTTTGATCTAGTTATTTTGGATTTCAAAGGATCTCCAAATACTGACTTAATTTACAAAATCCCTTACGTTGCCAATGCTTTGTTAATTTTGAATACTCTGCGTCGTCGAGAGAACAGAGACTTGCAGAGAAGATTGCAGCTTCAAAGTGCGATGAACAAAAATAAATCTGGTTTTGAAGCAGAAAAAGGGATGTCATTAGGTGAAATGCTTTCTAAATATGTATTATCAGCTAGCGAATATACTGATGATAATCCTGAGCCAGTTAAAGATGTTATTGAGGACGGTTACGATTCACTTGTATTGTCTTTTGCAGGATCGGCAAACAAGAAAAAGTGGCCATTTAGAAAAAAAATGGATGCCCTGATTGAAAGATATGCGCATATCATTCCTGAATCTCGTCGAGATAAAGCTAATGTTGCACTCAGATTCAATGCATTCTTAGTGACGGATTCAATGAATATAATCGATGCAATGAAAGCGGCTTGGTCGCCATTCATGCAAGATGCTGAAGCCGACGAAGCATTACAAGCATTTCTCTATCTCATTCAAAAAGTCACACACGATGTGCTTTTAAATTTGCCAGATTATTCACAAGTTGAAAAATATGAATATATCAGTGAATCGAGAGGGCACTGTCCTTATTTAACAACTATGGCAGCACTTTCAGTTAATACTAGAATTAATATGCAAAATCGTGATATTGCCGAATTTATGTTAAACAATTTAATGGAGCTAGAAGATAATGGTCAGCTCCCAGCCTCAATGGAAATAGTGATTGAAGATAGAAAAAGAAATAGAATTACGCGAACTCCAGAAAATTTTTTAGACGGCGGCCTGCGCTTTGTAACTTATAACAACGGACAACGCAAAGCTGTCTTGGCATTTAATAAAATATTTGAAGCATCTAAGAATGATGAAATATAATTTCTCCCACTCCCACCCCAAAAAACACCTTCCGTCTTTGCTCACAACACCCATCTCACAAACAATTTGAATCACTCTCAATAACTAGATACTATCTGAACTATGGAAAACGCCTGTGAAAGTTGCTTGATGCCGTTTGCGAAGGACCCCGGAACGCGGGAGTCCGACAAGTACTGCAGTTACTGTTTTCGAAACGGTGAGCTGTGTTACAAGGGAAACGACCTGAAGGAATTTCAGAAGATCGCATATCAAAACATGCGGGCACACGGAACGAACCCCCTCCTCGCAACGTTCTTTGCGTACATGATTCGCTATGCAAAGAGGTGGAAGAAGTAAAGTGGCTGAGAGGGGTCGAATGAATATCATTTCACCCCCCACCCCAAAAAACACTTCCCGTCTTTCTCCACAGCACCCATCAGACTCCCGACATCGTGAAAGCCTGCTTCTGTAAGAATTTTTTCGACGTCACTCGGTTCGTAGGCAATGAATACGCCTGTATCACCGAGACCATCCATCCACGACGAGTGGTGGTTGAAGTAAAAAAGAATGCGACCGTTTGTTTTCAGGACGCGGCGACACTCGGCAAGTTCGCGCAGAGGTTCCTGCCAAAAATGAAACACATTCATCGCAAAGACGACATCGAACGTATTGTCTTTATAAGGAAGACGACTCGCATCGCCGAGAGTGAGTGCGACATGACCATCCGCAATTGCTTCATGATTTCTCTTCTCTGCCATCCGGAGCATCACATCGGAAAAATCAATGCCCGCAACAAATCCCTGTGGCGTTTGCTTCACCGCCTCCGCAATCGCTTCACCGGGACCAAAGCCAATCTCGAGCACATGATCACTTGGTTTCAAATACAAATGCTCGAACGTGAATGTCATCCCACTCGCATTGCGCTCCACGAGAAACTCACCGATTTTCTCACCTAATTCTCCTTCGGGTTTTAGCAGTTGCTGCGCGAGGATGGTGGGGTTGATGACGGTGGGATCCATATGGGGAGTGTACAAGACACGATTCTGAGGAGGAAATTCCAAAAAAATGGTGTTTGAATCCACTGTTTACAATTATGTTTACAATTAAAAAAACTTCCGAAAAAAACGCCATCTTCAAAAATCTGCTATACTTCTTATCTGCTCTATCACACCATGGGGATGACAGGCTTCGACAGCGTGATACTAGATCTGTGTCGCTTCGCTCCGGGATGGCAACGGTTCCCGATACCCACTTGTTGCAACAATAGATGCAAAAACATCTAAAACAGTTCGCTCTCTTGGCGCTCGCTTTGCTCAAGGGTTGAAGACTCCGTCTTTGGCTTTTGGCTACAGCTTCGCCAATGCGATCTAAGTTCGTCTTAGCACGAACGCGTTTCTCCTCCGATCCTCGCTGAGGGGATGAAACGTCACTAGCGAGGTGGGTTCGATGTCTGACAGTGCATCGATCCGACATTCCACTGTCTCACTCACACCTTTTCCTTGTTCCTTCCTAAGGGGCTGTGAGAATCGGAAGGTTCATGATCGTATGAGCACCATGTCTACACGTTGGACCCGGGTTCAACTCCCGGCATCTCCACCATTCGACTCGTACTCGCTGCGCGAGGACTCGCTCATGGTAAACCATTCGAATCTTGCTAAGGTGTTTTTTGACATCAACTGCGAGGCGAATGACAGTGAGCCCTTCGACGCTCAGGACAAGCTCCGCCGCAGCGGAGTCGAACTGCCCCGTTCTTTATAGCATAAGAACTATTTTGACGGCTTCATGTAAACAAAAATTCAGTAATGACTATTTGAATTTTATTCTGCATGTTTCAGAATCGATATTCTGAATGCATGCAATGGTTCGTCTACATCGCAACGGCACATACTGGAAGATACTACGTTGGAATCACGACGAATCCTCAGGAACGAATCAAAGAACACAATAGTGGGGAAGGTTCCAAATTTGCGATGAATCAAGGACCATTTGTTTTGTCGTATGTGTCATTACCCTTGCCAAATAAATCAGAAGCCAGAAAACGTGAAATGCAGATCAAAGGATGGACGCGAGAGAAGAAAGAAAAACTAATTCGTGGAGAATGGAAGTGAAGACCTTCCCCCCGCCTGCCGACCGTAGCCCCACCGAAGCGGGCGTAGGTTGGCCTGCCCGCCGTTGTCTCGGCGTAACGTAGTGAAGCCGGACGAAGGTGGGATATCTTTACCATTCGGGAATTCATTGAAATTCAAACTCACAGAATTTCGATTTTAGAGATAATTAAGGTCTTATTGGCCGTTTTGAAACAGTTCGAAAGTGGGTTTTTGGGATATTGGAGCATTTTTCGCACCAAAGTAGATTCGTGGCTTTGTGCTGGGGTTTTATGAGACTTCGAAATGCAGTTCGCGTATAGCAAACTGGATACAGCTGTGTTGGTCGATCTTAAATCCTCTAAAAAAACTCCAATCAAATTTAAAAAACTATGGATTAACAATCGTGATCTCTTGACCTTCATAGATTAGTTTTGCTTCTACAATCCAGCCCCATGTTGGAGCAGTTGTATACAAACCAATTTTTACACTTTTTCCATATTTTGAAGCGGCATTTATTAAGCTTAAAATATCTCTGTCTCTAATTTGATCGCACGGCCAATTGGCATCAGGGTTGTTCTTATCGTAAGCAAGTGGTGCAGATGAAAGATCTATTAGAGGCAATGTTTTTGTAGATCTTTGATAAGGATACAAAATAAATTCATCACTGCCGACTAATTCTCCTGAGCAGCCACCTTCTTTAAGTTTTTTAAAGGCAGTTCCCAATTTACTATCGTATTCCCAGTAATCTCTCTGCCCGTGAGAAACATCTGTTTGGACATAAAGAACTACACCAATTTTTTCAGGTACTTCATGATTATTGGTAATGCCATCATGATTTACAGTTACAGAAAGTTTTGCTGATTTTAACTGCTCAGGTACTAGTAATACTTTGCCTCCAATATATTTTGTAAATTCAGTTGAGTTTCTACCCTTCTTTTCCAACATTGGAGTACCTACATCTTTCATAAGCAGAAGTGTTTTTTCCTCATTCACGGAGTCTTGGCTATCACAGTCAGAGTCAATTCCATCTCCCTTCACCTCATTCGCCTGTGGATGCACAGAACGATCAAGGTCATTACAGTCGCCTCCACTTGGAGTGTAGCCATCTCCATCTCCGTCTAAGAGGTTTTCTGGCAAAGTCAGATCGCCTTCTCGACAGTCTTCATCCACTTGGTTATTCGGAATCTCGGTAGCGGCAGGATTTATTGCAGGGTCGTTGTCATTGCAGTCTTGCTCACCGAAAGCCAAGAGCTTAAATCTTGAGACTGCGTAGCCGTCTTGATCGTGATCTATATGCAAGAGGGCACCAGCACTATTGCCTAGCACGAAGGCCAGTATTGAAATGCCGACAATGGCAATATTCTTGCGTTTCATTTGAAGGAGGCGTTGAAGGGTATCCATTCTTCTCTGACGTATCCATACTTATCGGATTTTGTGACGTACTTGAGGTTCCATTTCATTTGCAAGGTTGGTGTCGACCCCGAGCCAAACTGTGTCCGCCAATCATCTATACCTCCATCGAGAGTACAGACTACACGAGATCGTTTATCATAACTGATTTTGCATGGCTGCTTGTAACTCTCATCTTCACCATCTTCCGGGCCAAGGAAGTCAGCAGTGATATAAAGTCTCAAATCCTTGATTGGATCTTGCCCCCTAGCTGGCACAGGAGCTGAGAACGGACGCTGTTTTGCTAGTACCGCCCCCACCTGCCCGTTCGGTTCGAAGTCTGTTTCGATTGTCATGCGAGCCAAGGGACGAGGTGTGTAGGAAGGGTCATTGTCATAAGAGTCGCCACAGTCAGGAGCAAATCCATCTCCGTCTTCATCGACGAATTTTCCGCCTTTGGTTCGGAGCTCCTGAGCGCATTGTTCTTCAAAGGGGACATCTTTGTAGTAGATGAACGCTTCCCCGGGGTTCATGCCGGAAAGAGCTTCTGGCAAGTCTGGCGCTCCCTGTCCGTCGGAATTTGTGCTCATGAACATCCATACCGTCGCTGAAGCGATAACTCCACTGCCGATGAACAGCACGACGAGAAGGGCAGTTTGGATGTTTTTGAGGTATTTAAGTGTGAGGCGAAGGATGGCCGTAACGGTCGCGAGTGAGTTGAAGCCTCCGAACGTAGTAAGAATATTGGCAATCGGTGCGGTTGCATGAGTAATCAAGAGTGTGAGAATGAATACTGCTATGGCAAAGGAAACGCCAAGATTCAGCCCCTGCACAAGGAGTTTTTTGAACCACTTACGCCATTCGATGTCTCCCATCCATGCCATCAATGCGACATATAGTACCCGTCTACCACTCATCTATGAAGTTAATGTGGCGCATTGAGCGATTTTATTTTTACTGTTTTTGCACCGTGGAATCGGGATCTCAAACTCGAAGATGAAATAATGTAACTTGACCGCGCAGACCCGCTACCATCTATCAAGAAGGTTCGGAACCTCTCCCGACAGCTCCTTGACGAATCCGCCTTACAGGACCACAAATCTCTTCATAACTCGCGGTCTCTCCAGCAGTTCAATGAGCGTATGCAGCGAATAATCGAGCTTTATGTATGTTTCTAGAATATCCGTTACATCACGAGTAAAGAGCACAGTTGGTTCGGAATTAACCCTCAATGCTCCACCCTCACATCATTCTACTATCATATGCCCAGTGCAAAAGCGCCTGACGCTGCCTGCGCCTGCACGATAGATCACCGTGGTCACAGTTATTTTTCACCTGCGTGATGTGCCTCTTCATCGCAAGAAAACGGCGAATTTGACGATCGTCTTCCACGGGCACGCGACGACCGAGATAGTAACGGCAGTACCACTGAAACCACCCTCGCGGATCCATGGGATGAATCCATCCTTTCTTCTGCCATACGGAGAGAGGTTGGCTCGCGTTGACACCGAAGAAATTAAGCGAAGGATCATGACGCTCGTGACAGAGTTTTGCGTGCGTAAACCAATCGGCAGGAAATTCCTCTGTGCAATCTGTCATGTACTTCCCCCCAAAGACACCAAGGGAGAGCATTTGCTGTGGCGTAAGTTCGGGCCGAAAACGCGGATCGAAATTTTCTCCTATTGGCTCTGAAAGCGTGTAGGTTGCTTCCTGCATTTTGTCTTTGACGTGAATGATGTGAGGCCGTCGCAGCATGGAAACATTATGCATGACGAGTAGGCCAAGGAATAAACATGCTCGTGCGTTTTTTGTATGCCTCAAAATCAGCTCGACCGGCGTATTTCTTTTCGAGCATCGGCACACCAGAGACAAACAAAATCAGAAGTGTAATAAGGAGCGGCCCGACGATCGTGAGGTACCCCTGCGGAAGAGAAAGTGTACAAAGAAAAATCCCCCACCACTGAGTCACTTCACCAAAGTAATTCGGATGACGGGAATACGCCCACAGACCTTGATCCATAATTTTTCCTTTATGTGCAGGATCTTTCAGAAAATCTCGCAGTTGCCTGTCTCCGACAGACTCGAAGAAAAATCCAATGATCCAGACGATGCCACCGATCGCATCAACAGCCTGAAGACCGGTAGGTGCAGACGTATGAATGAAGAGAACCGGTACAAGAATGATGTAGAGAAAAAGTCCTTGCAGGAGGAAAATTTGGACGAAGCTCCGGAGGTAAAAATATGTCCACGCCTCTCTCCATGCGGCGTAGCGGCTGTCTTCGGGCTTTCGGAGATTGCGCCGTGCGATGTGCCACGTAAGCCGCACACCCCACATTGTCACAAGGACATTGATGAGCAAAGAACGTGAAGAATGCTCGGAAAAAAGAAATGCTATCCAACTCATGAGAACGAATCCCAGTCCCCACGCGATATCTGCGAGATCATTGCGCCGCACCAAAGAAGCAATGACAAACCATGCGCTCATATAGAAAAATACTGCGATTGCGATGACGGCATACACGGACATCATCCGATTTTTTGAGCAATGAAGTATGTCAGAGTGGCAACCACTGCCCCCAATGTCGTCCCCCATGCAAGATCAACGATCGTCACAAGAAGCGGCCAATCTTTGGCAACGGCAAGATTTGTCAGATCATACGTTGCATACGTGACAAGACCGAAGAACGCACCGGTAGCGAGCGCATGCAACCACTGCCTTTTTTCGACTGCGGGTGCGATGACGAAAAAGACGAGACCTGCGAGAAACAGAAGATAAAAAATGATCGCGGCAATCCAG
>CALREJ010000031.1 GCA_943355155.1 Candidatus Peribacteria bacterium | reverse complement strand
GCTCTCTGTCCGAGTGCATGATTGTATTCTTTCCAATTCCGGATGCGGTACTGCGTCTTCTTTGGCATGATGAGGAGGGGGGATGGTGCTTAACACATCCATTCTCCCCTTTAAGGAATATCTTCAAAGAGATTTACTCAACAACGCCTATGGCAGACAAGAAAGAACAAGGAGAAGGAGTGTGTCATGGATTCGTCGTGGCTCACCATGACACGCTTTTTTACCCCTCTCCCTAGCCCTCTCCTTTGGGGAGAGGGAATACAATATTTTCACACAAAAATAACATTCACAGATGTACTGTGTAAGAGTTTCACTGATTTTCTGTCTCATTCCCGTATGCGTATTACCCTTCCAACATCATCGGCATGTCTGAGTCTTTTTATTGCAGTTGCGACTGTGGGCATCACTCCTGTGTCTGCTGCACTGCCTGCAAATTTTCGTCCTGTGTATGACACGTCCAGTGCCGGTCAGTACACCGATACTTCTAGGTTGGATCTTTCCAGCCGCATTGCAATAAGTGCACTGACACGTGCAGGAGTCGTACAGGGTGATCCTTCGGGAACATTTCGCGCGAATGATGGCCTGAATCGTGCGGAATTTATGCAGATTGTCGCGCGGCTTTTACCAAGTACACAATCGCAGGTAAATCTTCGCTGCTTCCCCGATGTGCCGAGTGGAGCGTGGTACGAGTGGCCGGTGTGTCTTGCGAAATCTCTCGGAATTGTTCGCGGCAATGTTGATGTGCGTGTTGTTCCGGCAAACTGGAAATTTGAACCAAATCGCTTCGTGCAGTATGAAGAAGCGGTGAAGGTGCTTGTGAAACTCAATGCTTTTTCGGTAGACGAGACAAACGATATGCGCTGGTATGTGCCGTTCATCAATGCTGCGAATCAGAGGAATCTTGAGCTTCCCGGACTCGTGGCAGGTGATCCTATTTCACGCGGAGAAATGTCAAGGTTGATCTTGAACTTCCTCGCATACAGCGATGGCACGTTGCAGAATCTTCGTAACGCGGAAATGGGTATCGCAAACTCTTCGTCATCTTCTTCCCGCTCTTCGTCGTCCTCTTCGTCATCGATGAGTTCTTCGTCACGCTCGAGTGTCGGCGGGGTTTTTGATCCTTTCCTCGATCGCACAGCGAAATCGAATATCTTACTTCTCGATTCAACCTCGACAATTCTTGCTGGGGCGAAATATTTCAGTAACAACGAGCCGATTGATGTGACCAGTATCACTGTCACTCTTGAAAATCCTGTAGCATCCATTGATGTTCTTTTTGTCTACGATCAGGACGGACGTGTGCTTGGGACTGCTACAAAAAGAGCAAATGGTTCCTATATGACGACGTTACCGGCTGGCAGTTTGCAACTTGAAAAGCGCGTCGATCATAGCATCTATGTGCGGGCGCGGTTGATGTCCTCTGACCAGGGTGGCGTGAGTGGCGAGACGGTGCAGATTGCTATGATCGATCTGAATGGAAACGGTTCATGGAGTAATAATGACTATATTGTCTCCTCCAATGAAACCTTCCTCGTTTCCAACACGGCGCGTGGCGCCATTACTTCTATCACGAATGTTGGTGGATCAAGTAATCTTCTGACTCAGGGTACAAATCAAATTCTTGGAACATTCCGTTTTGCAACACAGGCAAAAGACAGCTTAGCTCAGATCCGTTTGACGCAGCTTCGCATGCAGATCAATGCAACAAGTGGAGTAGTACTCAGCAACGTGTACCTGCGTCAGGACAGTAGCGATACAACCTCTCCTTGCAGCATCAGTTCTGCAGTTATTACCTGCAGTTCTATTCCATCGAGCTTGGGAACGATCTCCGATAGTGAAGACTTCCGTGTCTATGGTGATATCACTGTCACAGGGGATCCGCTCAACCCACGTTTGAGTATTTCCATCAACACTCCGGGAACGCCAGCATCCTCGGGAGATATTACATGGACCGATGGCGAATCAACGTTTACGTGGTTGCCGTTAAATACACCGGTGGTTAGAGGGGTGCAGTTCCAATGAGATGTATATGTCATAATGGAAGTGCAAGAATTATAAACGTCATGGTGAGGTGCGACTTCCATACAAAACAAAAAAAGAAGCCCCGAATCCATGATCTCCATAAGGAGTCGTGGTTCGGGGCACGGTTGCGATTGCCGTGCACCTCACCATGACGTTTTTTTAAATAATCTTGATCGGTGCAATACTGAGCGCAAAAGTTTTCTTCTGACCATTATCAAATTTGATCTCCACCACGTCCCCGCGTTTGGTGCTGATGGTTCCTTGGCCGAAGGTCGGATGTTCCACGCGACTTCCTACATCCGGTTCATCTTTGCTGAAGTCGAGGTCTTGGTTGAACTCGATGTCGATTTCCTGCTGACGGAATGGTTCCAGTTTTCCACCCCGCATTTTTTGTTCCGCATTTCCCGAAGCCCACGCAAACGCACTCAGCATATCGTCGCTTCTGCGCTCGATCACTTCTTCCGGAATATCTTCGAGGAAACGACTCGGAGGATTGCTTTTCCCTTCGCCCCACATGTAGCGGTTTTGCGCACAAAGGAGATGTAAGTGTGAACGCGCGCGCGTCATCCCCACGTACATAATCCGCCGCTCTTCCTCGAGTTGAGCCTTATCAAACATGCTATTTGCATGCGGAAACAGTCCCTCTTCACACCCGACGATCATCACGTGTTCAAATTCCAAACCTTTACAGAGGTGGAGCGTCATCAGTGTCAGTGCGTCTTTATATCCCTCACTCAATTTATCGACTTCAGACACGAGCGCGACTTCCTCGAGGAAACTCATGAGACTTGTTTCCGGATCCAATTGATCGTATTTGTGCATGACGGTGATCAGTTCTTTGACGTTCAGCCATCTGTCCGCTCCTTCGGATTCTTCGCTCCCCTCGGTAATCCATTTTTCCATTTTGATTTCCTCCAGCAGTTTTTCAGTGAGGTCACTCGCGACCATTTTTTTGGACATCATTCGATAGCGTTCGATGAGCATTGTGAAATTCGATAGTCGTTCGCGGACACCTTGATCCAGCGTCTCGATGCGATCCACTTCCGTCAGACTGTCCCACAAACTTTTATGTTCCGTTGAGGCATAGGACTGGATTTTACTCATCGTCGTATCGCCTATTTTGCGGCTCGGGATATTGATGACACGCAGGAGCGACACGGTGTCGTAGGGATTCAAGATCGCGAAGAGGTAGGCGAGCACGTCTTTCACTTCTTTGCGTGCGTAGAATTTCACGCCTCCGAGAATGCGGTAGGGGATGCCCGCGCGCATGCATGCTTCTTCAAATAGACGTGATTGTGCGTGCGTGCGATAGAGGATCACTTGTTCCCGTAGTGGCATTCCTGCTTTCTGATGTGTCTGAATCGCTTTGATCACTTCCTCAGCCTCTCGTCTTTCATCGCGCACTTCATGGACGATAATCTGCGCGCCGTCCTTTCTGTCGGTCCACATCTTCTTCTCGGGTCTGTTCGGGTTTGCACTGATCACTTTGTCTGCTGCACTCAGGATCGGTTGTGTCGAGCGGTAGTTCTGTTCAAGTTTGATCCGAATGGCGTCTTTGTATTCTTTTTCAAACTGCAAAATATTTCTGATATCCGCACCGCGAAATCCATAGATCGACTGATCCGGATCACCGATGACACAGACGTTTCGGTACTTCTGTGCCAGCAAGGAAATCAGCACGTACTGCGCGTGGTTCGTGTCCTGATACTCATCGACGTGAATGTAGCGCCACGTTTCTTGATACCGATCGAGCACATCCGGACATTCCGTAAAAAGCCGCACCGTCTCCAAAATCAAATCATCAAAATCCACCGCATTCGCTTCGCGGAGTGCCGCTTGGTACCTCACGTACACTTTTGCGATTGTCTGCATCCTGTCTGTAGTTGCCTGCATCATCGCTTCCCTCGGCATCAAGCCTTCCGATTTAAATCTCCCGATCGCACCAAGTGCCGCGCGTGGCTTCCATTCCGCTTCCTCGACGTGCATTTCTTTGAGCACGTTCTTGAGCATTTTTTCTTGATCATCGCTGTCGTAAATCACGAAGCTTCTGTCACGTCCGATCCGCTCGATATCGCGTCGCAGAATGCGCACACAGATACTGTGAAATGTTCCCATGGCGGGGAGTTTGCCGGCGGAACCCTCACCCCCGACCCCTCTCCCTCCTCCCTGATTCCAAGCGGGAGAGGGGAGGTCTGTACCTTCTGTGATATGCAGCAAATTTTGGACACGCTCCTTCATTTCCTTCGCAGCCTTGTTCGTAAATGTCACAGCTAAGATCTGCCATGGCGGCACACCTTTCGAAATTAAGTAAGCGATGCGATGGGTGAGGGCGCGCGTTTTCCCCGATCCCGCTCCCGCAAGAATCAGTACAGGTCCGCTGACATGTTCAACGGCTTGGCGTTGTTCTACGTTGAGGCCGCCGAAAATGAGATCCTGTTCTGCGAGTTGCATGAGAATTGATTGTACTGGAATTGGGACAGTGCGCGACTAAGTTTACTTTGCATTTTTTATTTGATTCGAAAAACGTGTCATGGTGTAGGAAACAATAAAAAACGTGTCACACTGAGTGAAAACGTGTCAATCCTTCGATACGTTTTTTTGCTCGAGCAAAAAACACTCAGGATGACACGTTTTTGTATCGAAGTGCGACACGTTCCTTATGGAGGTGTCATGGTTCGAGCCTTTCGGCTCTGGCTCAGGACAGGCTCGAGCTCACCATGACGTTTTTTTATTCATTTGCCGTCGCCACAATCTGCCTCTTCGTCACCTTCTCAAATGCGTCTTCAATCGCGCCTGCTTCGATGCCTCGCCCGGAACGCAGTTCCTCGATCTTCGTCAGATGTTTATCGAGTTGTCGCTCGCGCGCGCCTGTGAGTTCTTCGTAGCCTTTGTGGACGGATTCAAATCTATCTTGGACCGTCTTCATCTGATCCTTAAATTTCTCCCATTGCTGTTTAAAACTTCCCATGAGCGAGAGCATCTCCTGTGATTTTCCTTCGAGTGCGAAGTTATCGATTGATTGGCGCACGACAGAGAGAATTGCGTACAGGCTCAGCGGTGAACAGATAATAGTTTTGCCCTGCATCGCTTCGTCGATCAGTGTGCGATCCATTTCGTTGATGAAGCCGAAGATTTGTTCGTTTGGAACAAACAGGAGAACGTAGTCGACTGTTTTGTCCTCCGGATTGATGTAGTCGCGCGTCTGAATTTCTTTCACACGCTGCTTCACATCTTTCAAAAATTTCTTCTTAAACTCATCGCGGTCGCGTTCGTTCTCGGCTTCCACGTAGAGCTGGTAGTTATTGAACGGAAACTTCACATCCATATTGAGCTTCAAGTTTTGTGGCAGCATGAAAGTGAAGTCCGGACGAGAGCCTGCTGACATCATCTTGCTCTGCTTGATGTAGTTGATGCCTTCGATGAGACCCGACAGCCTCAGCACATCCTCCGCCATGCGTTCACCCCATTGTCCGCGACCACTATTGGAACTCAGCGCATTTTTCAGACTGCCCGTTGTTTCGGTGAGATCCTTAATAACCTTTGCAGCAGATTCGAGTCGTGTGTCGATCTGCGTGTTTCCTTTGCCGATGGTTTGCATCAAGAGCTCCACACGATTCAGGTCATCCTTCATTCCCTTGAGTGACTGATCAATGACATCCTTCTTTCCACTCAGCTTCGACTCCGCCAACTGCAAAATCTGTTCCGTTTGCCTCTGCATCATCTTGGCAGACACATTCTCCGCAACTTTTTCGGTATCAGCTGCACTTTTCTTGAGTAAAAAATATCCGGCGGCTACTCCAGCAATGCCACCAACGATCAGTCCGATGAGAAAGGCGATAGAGGTCATGTGCGGATAGTAGCACACGGTGGACGAGTGTCCACTCTATTAATACGGAACTTCTTGATCAGTTGGCACTCCTTCATTTTCTTTTGGTGACTCAGGTACATCTACATGAAGATTATGAAAAGCATTTACCCCAAATTCTCTCAACACTCGTACGGAGCCTTGTTTTTGAAAGACATCGTCAAAGCCCTGTCTTACTTCAAAAAGAGTGATTTGAGGTTCCCACTCTCTAATTTTGCCAAGCAAATGGTGCTCTAGATCAACACAAGCAGTATCTTCTCTTGATCTAATTTTCAGTTGTTCAAAAGGCATAGGCGTACTCTACGCATATAATTCTTTACGTCAACTTTATTATACGCCTTCACCTCAAGGAGTCAGATTATCCATTTCCCCTTGCTTTTTTAGTCCACATCCGTAAAATGCAGTCTCCGTTCAGGCTTCCGGAAAGCGCACGCGCTTCCAAAGGCTTGGCACATTCCTTTTTTTGTTTGTACCCCCCGTTTCTATGGCTATCAAAAAAAAGACGAAGAAGAAATTGATCAACGACAGTCAGCTTCACGACAAAGACACCGGTTCGCCCCAAGTCCAGATCGCGATCCTCAGCAAAGAGATCAAACTTTTGACCGATCACCTGCAGGAGCACAAGAAAGACCACTCCGCTCGCCGCGGCCTCCTCGGCAAAGTCGCACAACGCCGCAAGCTGCTCAATTACCTCCGCATGAATAAGCCGGAAGAGTATCAGAAGGTGCTGGAGGAGCAGGGGTTGAAGAGATGAGGATGAGGAACTAGGAGCTAGGAGCTAGGATCTAGGAGTTAGTGATGAAGAATAACAGAAGCCCCGAGTGGGGCTTTTTATGACTGATATCATCAGGAAAAAGATCATTTATTATCTTGTGTTACCTTTCCGCTTGTATTACAATAGTAATGATTTAGCATTTCCCATCATTGCTATGGCAACTATCCAGGTGCGATTCCCTGATAAGAAGAAAAAGAACGTCGAGAAGATCCTCGAATCACTGGGGCTCGATATGACGACTGCGGTGCGGATGTTTCTGATGCGCGTAGAAATGATTGAAGGCTTGCCGTTTCCGGTTTCAAAGAAAAAGCTGACGGTGAACGGGTTCACACCGGAGTTTGAGGCGGAAATCGATAAAGCTGCCGAAGAAAAAGATTTCTCTCCGGCATTTGATACAGCCGAAGACGCGATAGCATATTTGCACTCTCTCAATCCTTCGCTGAAGAAAAAATGAAGATCGTGTTTGCCAAAAGAATGACCAAGCAATATGAAAAGCTGTCTGAACGAGAGCGAGAGCACGTCGATGAAGCAATCGCGCTCTTTCGCAAAAATCCCTTTGCAGCAGCACTGCGCAATCACCCATTGAAAGGTACCCAGAAAAACAGACGCGCTCTTTCAGCCGGTTTTGATCTTCGAATTATCTTTGAAGAGCATGACAAGTACATGCTTGTCATTATGCTGGCAGTGGGAACGCATGAGGAAGTGTATTGATGCACAGTGCTTGTTCTGTTCTTTTGCACCAGTACACAGTAGAATGCTCGGTATGGCTGTACCGAAAAAATATCTCGCAGATCTTTATGAACTTTTTTCGTCTGTGAAAAATGAGGAAGAGGCGGAGTTACTGCTGAAAGATATCCTCACGCCGCAGGAACTCGATTCCGTTGCCGAGCGGTGGCAATTGATCCAAGCACTCGACGCCGGCACCCCCCAGCGCGACATCGCCGAGAAACTGGGGATCAGCATCAGCAAAATCACCCGTGGGTCACGGATGCTGCAGTTTGGGGAGGGGGGATTTGGGGTGTTTTTGAAGAGGTTGAAGAACAAAAAGTAATCAAAAACGTGTCATCCTGAACTGTGTCATCCTGAGTGAAAACGTGTCAATCCTTCGATACATTTTTTGCTCGAGCAAAAAACACTCAGGATGACACGTTTTTGTATCGAAGGACGAATGGGCGTGCTTCGAGATGCTCTCCGGAGCTCCTTAGCATGACACAGAATTTCCCCTTGCATTTCCTTTCCGAGGTGTGTACTGTTGTAGCGGTACATGAGTACAACTCCCACCATGACCGGCCTAGAAGTGATCGCAGTGCTGAAGCCTGAAAATGGCTTAGAACAGACACGAGGAATAAAAGTGCTGCTGTGCAGGGCAGGCAATCGCAGGCTGTTAGTTACTGTGTTGCCGGAGCTGGATTATGCTGAAATGAATCTGGCTTTGGAACGACAACCATCGCCCGAAGTTGCAGAGAACGTTGCAGGAATGCGGGGGGAAGTTGGGGCTCAGGCTGGAGAGGTGTTTGCGGGTGGTGAGAATAGGGGAGAGAGCTCTACACAATCCAGTTCACCAACTTCGTCTGTATCTGCTGCTGCCTAAACCATGCCTATTCATTCTTTCATTCAAAGGCATGGTTCTTGGCGGCTTTGGCACGTTCAGACGCTGTGCGGGTGAAGAGTATTGATCGAATTTGACTCTCTACTTCTGCGCACAGTGGGGTTTTTACTAGCCATTCATTTTCTTCTATGAATTTTGCACATCTTTCCCATCGGCTCAGCGATTACCGCATAGACCGCTCTCTTGCGGATGCTGGGACTTTATTCCAAGGAGACACTGTCTTCAGAAATGAAGCAGTTGTCGAGAATTTCAATCCGCATAGCACATGTCTTGTGACAAAGGCGCAGCAGACTTTTAGCAGTCACGGCGGAACGCATGCGGACAAACCGGCGCATTTTATCGATTCGCCCGAACCACAAGAATTTGATGCATCGCAGTATTCGGGCTCTGCATTACTGCTCCAAGTCAGCAGATATATACAAGATGATTTAATAGTGACACTCATTGCGGTTCAGGCGGAACTGGAGCATCTGGGGATACAACATGATGATGTCCGTAGATACCGCATTCTTCTAAGGATGAATCCCGACGATACATATTCATCAGACACAAAAGTTCCTTTTGCATATTTAGAAAAAGACGCAGTCGCATTCCTTGCTGAGCGAGGGTGCCCCATGGTTGCTGTTGATACGAAGTCGATTGATGCTGAGCATGAAACATGCCTTGCAGGTGCTAATCATGGACTGTGTTACACACACGGAACTGCCATTGTCGAAAATGTCGATCTTTCCGCTTACGACGTGTCGTCGAGAGGAGAGATCGCCACTTTTTTTGACTCGACACGAAATTACACAGACGCGCGTGGCATCGCAGCCATGATATTTGTTCCTGACGATGCCCATGAATGATTTGAGCACACAACTTCGGCCACTTTTTGATTTTCCGCCTTCCCGAAACGGAAAGGAACTCATTGAACTTCGTGCTCTGACGCATGGTGTTCTTCCAAAGGCAACAGGAGAGAACCTGCAATGTTTTGTAGAAGAGATGAGAGTCAATGGTGTGGATGCATGGAACCAATTAACCTGCAGCAAGGATATTTTCCTTGTGGGAGATGAACCTGATTACGAGACGGGCCGAACATTTGGATTATGGCATCTTCCCGAGGTGATTGGAGATCGATTCATCTCGCGTTTGCTTAACGTTCCCAAAGGCACGTGCATCATGATGCAGAATGCGACGCAAATTGTGTTTGGCATCCTTTCTTGTCCGGAGATTGGCACCAGTAGAAAGCGAAAAATCATCTGCACTGATGGTGAGTTTCCCGCAGTGATTCACACATTGCATAACTATAATCGCAGATTTGAACAGTGCTCCAAAGCAGTACGATCGGAAGTGTGCTACGAGATCGAAGTTGTTGAGATGGGGAGTGGCTCATTTGATGTTGAAAAACTCATGGAGTCCATTGATGAACAGACATGTCTTGTGATATTTAGCCATGTAGGGTTTGTTCGTGGAGAAAGAGTGACAGATGAAGCAATGTGTTTGATTTCAGAGAAGTGCAAACAGCACGGAGCTCTTCTGGCAATTGATGGGTATCATAGCATTGGAAGTCATCCTACCGATGTTAGTTTGCTCGGTGTGGATCTTTACTTCGGTGGATTATTGAAAGAGGGGTGTGGGTCAGTTGGAAACTGCTATCTCTACATCCGCGAAGGTCTGGAACTGACACCGACACTGAGTGGCTGGTTTGGAGATAGACAGCCGTTTGCATTTCTTCAGGAGCCCGAACCGCACTCTGAAGTGCGTCGTAGATTTCTGACAGGAACGGTGCCTGTGACCTGTTTCTATCATGGTTTGGAAGGTCTGAAGATCATTCTTCGACATGGTCTGCAGGACGTATCCCGCGATATTCTTTCAAAAGTGGAACTGATCGTTGAAAAATGTATTGCAGGAGGAGTCTCAGTCTTGTCGCCAACGGACAAAAAGAGGATGTCAGCTATGATTGTGTTGGAGATCAAGGAGGCTGAAAAGTTTCGGGATTTTCTCGATGAGGAACATGGGATTCTTGTGGACTCGCGTCGCAACAGATATATCAGGCTCGCACCTCATATCTACAACTCATTTGATGAAGTACATCTTGTTGCAGAGGTAATAGTAGAAGCGGCAAAAAGCGGACTCTATCTCCAAAGGACTCTTGCTCAAAAAGCAGGACCTGTTACTTGAAAAATATGACGATTCCTATTTTTCATCATTGGCCTCTTGCAATCTTCCTTCGCAGGGGATCGAAAGATCGTTGGCGAAAGGGAGAAATGCGTCATGTTTTATTCTTTTTTACCTAATCATTACCATGAATCCAACTTATGAACATCACAGGCACACTACCATTGATCCCGAAGCATTATTGAGTCAGCTCCCGGTTGCAGCTGCGACAGCCCATGCCGCTGTTTCCGAACAAGAAGAGGATGATGAGCACTCATTGCCCGACTTCCGAGATCGTCTGGAAAGATCTCTACGGATCTTGGAACCAGTTGGATCACTCGTCCGTGATCAAGGACATCCAGTAGCACGCAGAGCACTTACTGCGGTAGTTACTGATCGCCAGAATATTGATTTTGGGAATCGCGCCAGTGCCCTGCTTCGGAAGTTATCTGGCGTAGAGAGAGATTTGCTTCGACGAGTTTTGGTCGTGACGGGACACTACGAATCCTACATCAATGCTCGGGGAGTCGTGAGTCGCAAAAGAGCCATAGATCGGAAATTCACACCTCGTTTTCATATCATTGCTTCGGCAGAACAGATCTTTGCAATTTTGGGAGGGATGAAAGTGCATTACAAGGAATGTAAAACACCCCCACCCCCAGAAGCTTTCAATGATATCGAGGATATGTTGCATGCATTGCTCATGACGCCAAGCGGCGGTGTGTTGGGTGAAGCACCCAACCCCGGAGGGTTTCACTTTGCACCGGATTTTCCTCAATACTTTTCCGCACAGCTTCGTAAACATTCCTCCGAGGTGCAGCCCATGCCACGCGTCACAACACTTTCTGATATTCCGGAAGAATACGCATTCATCGCTATCCACCAAATGTTTGAGACGCTGCTTTTTGGAGTGCACCAGTCACTGACCAATGCCAGCAGCAGTACCGATCATGCGAATGGGGAGAGTATCTTCATTGCAACAAGGCATTTGGAGGCGGCAGCCAAACTATTTCCCGTTCTCCGAAAGATGATAAGCAATGATGCTTTTCGTGAAACGATTCGCAGTTGCTTTGTGGTTGCGAGCGCTGCTCAGTCGACGCAATATCACGCTGTTCAACATCAAATCGGATTGCCTGAGTCCTATGAGCCAGGACAGTATCGTATGCAATTGCTTCATATGATTGGGCAACATGCGGTTGCCGACATTGAACAACGTACGGAAGGTGCAGAGTCATTGTGTCTGCAGCATCAGACGATAGACGATCCAAAGATCCCTACTGAAATTCGTAGACTTGTTTTGGCGAATCTGCGATTGAAAGCCGCACATGGACATCTCGTTTGTTCCTATCTTGATCCTACCGAACCAGGGTCGGCAGGAACACAATTTACTTCCTACTTTGCGCATGGCATCGCCATTCCACATCACTGTGCAGTATTCACCCCTGCGGAAAAAGAACTCATAAAAACATTGGCCGACAAGGCAGTCCATAGGCCTTCTGATCCAAAAAAGCCGCAGCAAACAGATTGTTTTGAAGCCATTGTTCAACATCTCGGCACAATGAGTACGAATGTTCCTGATTCTGTTTTTGCAACCGTAGCCCAATGAGAACAATGTCATCACCTTTGGCGACACATTCCATTGCGGCACTTCTTTCGCAAGAATTGAGCGATGGAGAAAGAGACAGGATCTTTCATAACCTCGTGTCGCAACCAATCACGTCAGCGCTTCTTGTGGATGGAGTACAAGCATTACAAGAAAAAATGCTCCCCGTTGAGCTTTCGTCCGATGCCATCGATACCTGCGGCACAGGCGGGAGCGGACTCAAAACCATCAACACGTCTTCTCTCACAGCATTCATTGTCGCTGCGGCGGGGGGTAAAGTCGCCAAGCACGGCAATCGCTCGGCGAGCGGAAATTGCGGGTGCTTCGATCTGCTCGAAGAACTGGGCGTTCGCATTGAATTGAATCCAGACCTAGAACGCAGGATTTTTGATCGGCTCGGCATCACTTTTCTTTTTGCCAGACTTCATCACCCCGCTCTTCGCTTCGTCGCGACACTTAGAAAAACATACGGCAAGAAAACACTTTTCAATCTCCTCGGCCCGCTCTGTAACCCCGCAGGAGTAACGAAGCAGATGATAGGGACAGGCAGTGAAGCAGATGCTGCACTCATCGCGGAGACACTGCAGAAGCTCGGATCAGTCGGATCTATGGTCGTGACGGGGAATGATGGCCTCGATGAAGTGACGATCACGACAACGACAACAGTGCGACATATCTTTGAAAAGCAGATACAGACAGATACATTTTTGCCGCAGTCTCTCTGTGTTTCGCTCGCACTTCCTTCCGAGATCCTTGGTGGAACGGCACAGGAAAATGCGGCATTGTTCCTCGAACTTTTAGAAGGCAAAGGGACTGAAGCGATGAGGAATCTTGTCTTATTGAATGCAGCACAGGCACTTTTACTCACGCCACTCACAAAAAACATCAGCGAAGCTTTTTCGATTGCAAAGGACACAGTCGATTCCAAAGTTGCCTATCAACTCTTTCAATCCTACCGCGATCTCAGTCACCAACTTTCCTGATGTCTCTTCTCGGTACCATCATCGACACGAAAAAACAGGAGATCCTCTCGCTGCCGGACGTCATGCCCATACCTTCCTCGCGCCCTTCTTTCATCGATGCCGTCCTGCAGCACACGCCGGCACTCATTGCGGAGATCAAGCCGAAGTCTCCGTCGGAAGGTCACTTGCTCAGCAGGGAAGAGGTACCGACTCTTGTAGATCTTTACAGCAAACATGCACAGGCAATCTCTGTGCTCTGCGACCGCACATTTTTTGGAGGCGGATACGATCTGCTGCAGGAAGTACGCTCGCTGACGGACACGCCGCTCCTTGCAAAAGAATTCATCATCGATGCAAAGCAAATTCGGTATGCAGCACATTGTGGTGCTGATGCAGTCTTACTCATTGCAGCTCAGCTCACGAGCGAACAGCTCGTAGCGTTCAGTTCTCTCGCAGTCGAGCTGGGCTTAAGTGTTCTCGTCGAAGTGCATACAGAAGCGGAGATCCGGAAACTGGCGGATACGTATCGAGGGCTCTCTTCTGCCGTTCAGCAGCAGATTCTTGTCGGGATCAATAACCGCAATCTGGATACACTCAGGGTCGATCTGTCTGTTACGGAGCAACTCGCTCCGATCATCAGAACGCTCATGCCGTCTATGCGCGGGGTCCTCTCGGAGAGCGGTATTCATACACGGGAAGATGTCGTAGGGTTACAGAGTCATGTGCAGGGATTTTTGATCGGTACTTCCATTCTTCAGGCCAAAAATCGCGCGTCGTATCTCACTTCCCTTTTTCCCTCATGAAAACGCACGTGAAATTTTGCGGCATGACGCGGGAAGAGGATATCGAAGCAGCCGAAAAAATGGGCGTTGATTTCATCGGCTTTATTTTTGTCCCGTCTTCTGCGCGCGCTGTGACTATCGATGAAGCCGAACATCTTCGCGCAGCTGTTCACCTTGCAAAAACTGTAGGTGTGTTTCAAGGTCATTCCGATGAAGAAATTGTGAAGTACGCAGCGGCACTCAATCTCGATTTCATTCAACTCCACGGGAAGCCAGATCTTCATCGCATCAAGAATTTTTCAAAGCCGGTGATTCAGGCGTTTCGTGGTGTGCCAGATTTGATCACTGCTGAGGTATTTCTCAGTATTTGCCCATTCATTCTCATCGACAAGGCAGACGGAGAAGAGGAGGCAGATTTTGATGCCATCGCACGGTTACCATCGCACATTCGTTCAAAACTTTTTCTTGCGGGAGGTCTGACACCAAAGAACGTTCGCAGTGCCGTCGATCGTGTCCAGCCATTTGCTGTAGACTGTGCGCGGGGGATTGAATCAGAGGCTGGAATCAAAGATCAC
>CALREJ010000030.1 GCA_943355155.1 Candidatus Peribacteria bacterium | reverse complement strand
CCCTCTCTCTCCGCCACGTCGCTCGCGAGCGACGTGGCTCCGCCATCAACAATCGCTGCGCGAGCGACGTGGTTCGCTCGTTCGTGGACGATGTACCGTGGTAGGATGCATATCATGATGAGCAAGTATAATCATCTGTTTTCGCGGAGACTTGAATATTTTTTCTTGTGCGTATTCCTTCTCTCCCGACTCTGGTTATTTTTTGTGACGCGAGGAGTGCCGGTAGGGTGGGACACGGATGCGCATCTGGAGATGCTCACGGATTTGCCGTGGAGTGATGCGATGTGGGACATTCACTCGCACTTTTACGCTTACCATCCGCCACTCGCTTTTTTTCTCGCTCGGTGCGTGCTCCTGCTCGGCGCAAATCCCGTGACGAGCGTGCAGATTGTTTCGGCGCTCGCGTCGCTCATCGGATTTTTTTATCTGCGCGCTTCGGTGCGTGTCCTGCAGATGCTCAACTCGTGGCAGGGGATCGGATTCTTGTATGTTACATCGTCGTTGCCGGTGCAGATCTATCTCGCGCATAGCATCAATATGGATGTTCTCCTGTACGCAGAGGCGTGTGCCGCTCTTTTCTATTCGCTTCAACTTTTTTCTGCGCAGAATGCTGTTGCTTCAAGCGCTCGCACGGTTCGCACGAGTGTACTCCTCGTGTTGTCTCTGGTGTTGGCGATGTACACAAAATATTCGGGACTCTTGCTGCTTGCGATACCGGTGCTGATCGCGGCGACTTCATCCACTTTTTTCAACTGTACAGTCCGTCGGATCACGGGCGCATGCGCTCTCGGAGTAGTCGTGCTGGTGCTCGCTTTTCCGTATTACTTCGGCCGTCAGTACACACAGTCGGGGCATTTTTTTCCGAGTAATATGGATTTTGAAAACTATGACAAAGCAGCTTTGATGAACGATCGATCGAAGCGCGACGAAAATCCTGTACTGTTTTTGACCCAATTCTTCGGGGGCTCTTCCGAAGGATCGACGCGTATTCAAGAGCGAGACCAAGCAGTTATGCGTTTGGAAAATACGTGGAAAGACCTGTGGGCCGGGAGCAAGAACAATGTGCAACAGTCGCGTTCCTCTCTTTTTCTGAGTGTGTGCTATGGCGCGTTTGCACCGCTCTTCTTACTTGTGGGACTCATCGCACTCGCATATCGAAGATCGCGGTGGACGCGGTGGGAGTCGGTAGGCTGTGCGTTGATCGCATTTTCACTTCTCGAACTTGTGTTCCTTTTGTTCTATTCCTATCAGTACCCACATGTCATCGGCATCCCGAACAAGCTGATCTACATCTCGCCTGCACTTCTCGGATTCGGATTTCTTCTGGCAGCTTGGATCCCCAGCACTGGCATTCATTTTCCTCGATCAATGAAAACAATGGCGGGCACAGTGCTGGGTACGGCGCTTCTGGCCGGAATAGTCCTCGCGGATGCGCTGTTGCCGGTTTACTGAGATCACACCTCTTGCCTCACCACGCCGTTGTACACTATAATGTACAACATGACCAAGACGTACACATCATCACAGGCGCGGAAGAACTTTTTTACGATGCTGAAGGAAATCAAAGTTCCCGGCGTGCATGTGGTCATCACACATGGCGGCTTGCCTGCAGGCGTGTTCATGTCTGCCGATGAGTTTGAGGGGTGGATGGAGACGTTTGATATTATGTCGGATCCAGAAGAGGTTGCTGCGATCAAGATAGCCATGAAAGAAAAGGATCGTGGTGACGTTGTAACATTTGAAGAATTTCAGAAAAATCTTGGTTTATGAGAACCTATAAAATCTTTATCCTTCGTCGTGCTCAAAAGGAAATGGAGAAGATTCCGAGGAGAGATCAATTACGCATCCGTGAGGCTATTCGTTCTCTGGAGCTCGATCCTTTTCAGGGAAAACAACTTCGTGCAGAATACGAGGGAAAATGGGCAGTGAGGGTATGGCCGTATAGAATCATGTACATCATTGAAAAAAATATTGTGACTGTGACAGTTTTCAGAATCGCTCACAGAAAGGACGTATACAGGTGAGCAAGAAAAATCTAATATCACTTCTTCATTCCTCCCTCCTTCTGAATCTTCACAATCATACGGACTGTGAGTGACAGGAGCACGAGGACGATGAACGACATCCCTATCCACACGACCCACGGATGTTCTTCGGAGAACTGATTGTTTTCCGTGTCGCACACATCGCCGATACTGTCTGCGTCGGTGTCCTTTTGATCTGCGTTATATTTATAGCGGCAGTTATCTTTTGCATTTAATACGCCGTCACCGTCGTCGTCTTCGCAGGCATCACCGATTCCATTGTTATTTTTATCGAGCTGATCCGAGTTTGCGACCGTTGGGCAGTTATCGAGAGGTGCAAGTAAGCCGTCGCTGTCTAAGTCCGTACAGGCATCGCCTTGATGATTTTTATCCGTATCTATCTGATCTCTATTCTGAATACTTGGACAGTTGTCGCAGCTGTCACCGAGGCCGTCTTTGTCCATATCACTCTGATCTGCGTTCGCGATGCTCGCACAGTTATCATTACTCGTGACAATGCCATCACCATCGATGTCCACCAGTGAGCCTTCGCACGCATCACCGATGCCGTTGCTGTTCACGTCTTCTTGTCCTTGGTTTTTCGTCGTGGGACACGAATCACAGCTGTCGCCGATGTTGTCTTTGTCTGTATCAAGCTGATCTTTGTTCGACGTGTTTCTGCAATTATCGACGGTGTCCGGAACAGAGTCGCTGTCGCGATCGAGCTGGCAGGCATCACCAATGCCATCGCCGTTGCTGTCTTTTTGATCCCTGTTTACGATTCCTGTGCAGTTATCTCTGCTATTCATCACGCCGTCTTTATCTGCGTCATCACACACATTCCCAACGCCGTTCAAGTCGTCATCGCGCTGATCGGGATTGAACAAATTCTGGCAGTTGTCGTTCGCGTCACCCACGCCGTCGTTGTCTTGGTCGTTTTGCAAAATATTCGGAACGGTGGGTGCGTTGTCGCAGGCGTTGCCAATGTTGTCGTGATCGGTGTCTTTTTGATCTTTGTTTGCAATATGCGGACAGTTATCTTGCGCGTCTGTGATGCTGTCTTCGTCGTTATCTACCTGCGTAGCACTTTCGTTTCCGGCAAAGACGTACGGAGTATTGATCGTGGAAGCAAGACTTGCGGGCGCAGTCGGGAGAACCGGAGGCTGATCGTCTCCATAGACGAGTGTGTACGACGTCTGTGGGTCTGCGGCAAACAGAAGTCGTGCAGTTTGTGTGCCGCTGACTGCGACTTCGCTCAGAGTCGGAACTTTGTCGTATGTGAAAGAGAGTTGCAGTCCATCGGTGACGACAGAGGACATCTGAATGGATGATGTATTTTTGGCCTCAGCCAAGGTGGTAAAACCGTTTCCATTGCGCGCAGACACAACCAAATTTTTCAGATTTTGATTGGCTGCAATACTCACTCCGTCCACTCGTGCCGGAGAGAAAAAGCGAAGAGTCACGGTGCACGAGGTTGGATTTTTCAGTGGGTCAGGTCGCACAGATGTCGAAGGAGCTCCGTCATACAATGCCTCTGCTCCGGTCTTTCCTTCTGCCGAACAGATCGTTGCACTGGCTACCACTCCTCTGAATGTACCGGAAAACGCAGGGGAACTTTTGCTTGGCACGATCGTATCGCCTTTTCTAATCCTCAAAGATTCAAGCGGGGAGCGCGCGAGGACATCATCCGGAATTGCCATGAACACAGGCTGCAATGACGTGAGACCATGGAGATCGATCGGACGTTCGTACATCGGTGCGGCCAGCGCAGTCGGTGTAATAAGAAGAAGTGAGAGGAGAGTGAGGGAGATTTTTTTCATAGTTATTTGGAAGAAGTGAAGAGAGACTTGATCGTATCCTTTTTTTGCTGATAGAGCATCGATGCGCCGACGAGGAGTCCGCCGAGAATGGTGAACCCGATCACACGTGCGCCCGTGCCGAGGTAGAAGAAATCGACTATCGCAAGTTTTGCGAGGGCAATCATGAGCAGAACCAAACTAAAGACACGAATGGGCTGCCAGTTTTTGGCGAGTCCAAGGATCAGCGCGACTGATGCGTAGACCGCCCACATGATCGAGATGCCGACCTGCAGAATCTGCTGGGGTTTTGTGAAGCTCGTGAAGATTCTTTTTTCATCAACCGCACGTGCGAATTCATTCGTGAGATACACGAGTGTGATCACCTGCACGGCTACACTCAGGAATGTGTACAGACTTTTTTCTTGGTCGCTGAGTTTTTGCCACGAACGAGATGCTTCATAGAGCACACCGTAACTACCGGCGATGAGTGCTGCTGCTTCGAAGAATCGTTGTAACCCCGTGAGCGTTGAAGTCGAACCGGAGAATCCATTCATGAAGAGTGACACGGTGAGTACGCCGAGGCCAAGCATGATAAATTCGGAGAGGTATTGTTCTTTCCTGTCATCCCGGTCCATGCCAAAGAGAGCGATGAGGAAGAAGAGGAGTGCCCAGAAGATGAAGAGGTAGAGTCCGGAAGAGAGGAAGACGACGGGGCCGGTGTGCATAATGCCGATGATCCCCGGCATAATTCCTCCATTCGATGTATCAGGAACAAACAAATACCAATAGTACGCCGCGATCATCACGATCCATGCGAATTTTTGGAGACGATTGTCGTGCAGTTTAAGTGCCATCCACAGAAGGAAACTTCCTTCGATGCTCCACGCGAGCGGTACCCAGAATCCGCCAAATTCCATCGGGATTGCGATCGATGCAAAGAGGATCGTGAGGGACAAACTTGCGAGCACGAGCGGTGTATCTGTTTTATTTCTGCGGTACACCTGAGTGCTGAATACCAGAAACACTGCAGCAAATCCGAGTGACACCATCGCGCCAAATTCCTCCCAGAGTCCCGTTGTCTTTCCCATCCATAGCATGATGAGCCAGAAATGCAGGAGCGCATTGATGACAAGTATGCTGATGTCCGCTGATTCCGATTTCTTTTGCTGGAGGACGTTATAAAGGAGCGGCACCAGCATGTAGATCGCGAGGAAACCGAGCGCGAAGAGGAGTGCGGTCGTGTGATTCATTGTGCGGTCATTCAGCGCGTAGATCTCGTAGATCATCGTACCGATCAACCCCACAGCATTCAGAATTCTCCACTGACGCTTGTGTCCGAGCACCAAAATGCCGACATCGAGAAGAAGAATGTAGAGAAGAAGCGAGACGGTCGAACCACTTTGTCCGAGGAGCATTGGCGTGATAAATCCCCCGATGATGCCAAAGGTCGCAAGAGGAAGAGCGTTGTAATAGCCCGCGAGGACACACACGAGCACGGTTGTGAGAATGTAGATGACGAAGGCGAAGGATGTAGGAAACAGCATGTACGTGTGCGATGCGATCCATGTGACGATGTACGAAGCCAGTGCGCCGCCGCCCGTGAATGCGAGTGACCATGTTCCATATTTCGCCCTCATTCTGTCGCCTGCAACTATCGCGCCACCCGCGAGCAAGTAGCCAAGTACAATCCTTCCGGTCGGGCCGATGAGTCCATTATCAAACGACCACTTGAGGAAGAAAATGAGCGCGATGATCAGTGCCCCGATCCCAATCCACTGGAACAAATGTCCTCCGACTTGTTCCTCAAATGATTTGCCACCCGCAGGAGGAGCTTTTGTTTTTACCTCCGCTTTCAGCTTGGGAATTTTTGCCGCCGCATGTGCAAACACTTCTTCCGGCATCGGCTCGAGTGGGACGATGGGTTTGAGTATTTTCTTCTTGGCCGGTTCAGCAACACTTCCTTGGTTTTGTGCTTCCAATGTTTTGACTCTCGCTTGCAGCCGAAAAAGAAGTATCGGCATCCCAATCAGATAAAACGCCGTGAGCAACAAAAAGAATAGTCCGAAACCATTCAGGAGTCCGTAGAACATAGCAAAGTGTGGAAGGAGGCTATGACCCGACTATATCAACTTTAGATTGCACCTGCCTGCCTTTTTAATTCTGCGTCAATGAATTGTTGCAAATCTCCATCGAGTACGCCTTGTGTGTTTGATGTTTCAACATCCGTTCGCAGATCCTTCACCATCTGATACGGATGTAGAACGTAACTTCTTATTTGCTGGCCAAATGATGCGCTCTGCGACGCGCCTTTCAGTTCGTGTTTCTGTTCCAGTTCCTCCGCCTGTCTTTTTTCGAGGAGCTTTGCGAGGAGCATGTTCAGTGCGCGCTCGCGGTTTTGAATCTGGCTTCGCTCCGTCTGACAACTCACAACGATTCCCGTCGGTAAGTGCGTGATGCGGATCGCGCTCTCGGTTTTATTCACGTGTTGCCCTCCCGCTCCACCCGAACGATACGTATCAACGCGCAATTCATTTTGGTCGACTTGGATCTTGTCTTGGTCTTTGATTTCCGGAAGCACTTCCACGAGTGCGAAGCTTGTTTGCCGTAAACTCTTTGCATTGAAAGGGGAGAGTCGAACTAAGCGATGCGTTCCTTTTTCGCATTTCAGATATCCGTATGCAGGGTCGCCTTCCACAAAGATTGTCGCTGTTTTGATCCCTGCTTCCTGTCCATCAGTCTTATCAAGCAATGTCGTTTTCCACTCCATGCGCTCGCAGTACCGTAAATACATCCGCATCAAAAACCCCGCCCAATCCTGCGCTTCGGTTCCTCCCGCACCACCAGAGATGGTGATGTAACAATTGTTGTGGTCGAACTCTCCACCGAGATACAGCATCGGTTCGATCTCATTCCACTTCGCCTGTGCTTTTTCATATTCACTTTGCAGACTCGGCAGATCTTCCGCAGTTGCGAGCTCTGTCATTTCGAGCAGTCCATCCACATCACTTTTCAAATTCACCACCGGCTCCCATTGTTTCTTTAAGTTTCGTAAATCCGCAAAGAGTGTATTCGCCGCTTTTTGGTCGTCCCAAATCGTGGGTGCCGCGGCCTTCACCTCCAATTCCGCAATCTGTGTTGGAATCTGTTTTGCCTCAAAGAGAGTCCTTCCCTGTGTTCACTGCGCTCTGCAGTTCGCGAAGTTTTTGGAGTAATTCTTCCACGGGGGAGGGGGAAATGTGCTTAGAATACTAGAGTATCGGAGTAGTGGAATACTAGGGAAGCCGGAAAGAAAGCATTGTTTATTAAAAGGGGCGCTGAGTACTACTCAGGAGCCCCCATTTTAATATTTCACGTGCCGAAGAAGCTGGTATTTACTGCACAGGCATTGGAGTGAGTACTTCACAAATAAACGCATGTGTTGGAAATCTTCTTTTATCTTCATCTTTTGGAAAACGTCCTGGGTTAAATACTTCAGCATACACGGCATGTTCTATATTTTTGCTATCTACCCATGTTTCTTTTTGAAAAAGCACATCATCTTCTGGTGGCCATGTATATTGATAGGTTACTACTGAAGAAGTTTGGGGTGTATGCTGATATTGTGTTGCAGTTGTTAGCCAATAGTCTGGTTCATACTCATTATAATCATATCTCATAGGGACATAATTGATAAATGTACCAGTCGTTGGGAGTGAGACAAATTTCCAATTTTTTATTTTGGTACAAAAAAACTCACCCTCTTGAGAAGATCGATGCGATGAGTAAGAAGACGAACTTGATGAAGTAGGGCTGGAAGTAGAGCTCGATGAACCTCCGGTCGGTGGAGTTTGCGCCCCTCCTACAAAAGGAATAATCATCGATGCACCGAGCAAGCCGGTCACCAACGAAACTTTCAGAGTATTTTTCATATCTGAAGATGGATTATGAAATAAGGCGGGGGATGGTATTCCTCCTACTGTTTCGCAGTCAATTCAATGTGTATTAATCTCAATCTTATGAACTAAATACGTCCATTTTCCAAATAGAACACGGGAAAAAAGTGAGACGAATTACGGATTGCAAATAAAGGTCTCCTTTTGTTCTATTCTCGATGCAGGACGAAGAGCATCCAGTGCTGTTCCATAGGAGGTGAGCTCATGGAAGCTGACGGTAATTTTCGTCTGTAATCCGGGCACCGTCCTATCCGGCGTTTGTGTCCGGGTTTTTTTGATATAGATCCCGTTTGGATTGAGACCATCCGGAACTTTTGTGTAACCGTATTCCGTGACATCACTTCCATATCCCCTTGCAGGTTTCTTTATAGATTCACGTACTTTGATCCATTTTACACCGAACGCGGAGTACGTAACCAGTTTCGTCCCCTCATCGAATGTTCCTGAGGGTGCGACAGGGAGATATGCCAGTAGTTTCACTTTTGGGCACGGCAAACCCACGGGCAAATTCACAGGTGGTTGTGGCGGCATCGGAGTATTTTGCGCGCTTCCCATAAAAGGCGAGAGCATCAGCATTCCCAGTACGGCAGTCGTCATCGATTTCCTGAGTGCATTGTTCATAAATTTCATGCAATGAATGAAATAGTAAAATCATTTTATACTATTTTTTAAATTAAGCAAGTTCTTGCGGCATCACAAGGATTTTAGTAGCCATTTCGTTCTACGAGATTATGGGATTTTCTGCTATAATGACCTGATACCTTTATGCCAGAAACACCCACACAAACATCGTCACAATCATATCCGATCGCGCGCATCGTCGATCGCATCGCCACGCCTTTTTTTCTTTTCTCGACGTCACTCTTCGCTCTCCTTCTTTTTTCTTGGGCATTTGTTCTTCCAAGGTTCACAGCATTGAGCATTGCGAGCGGATCGTTTTCGCCGACAGAAGTGCAGCAGTATCAATTGAAATTGCAGGCGGATTTGATTGCGATGGAACAGAAGCGCGATCATCTTGTTTTGCCGCTTCAAAATGCTCTGTACACGACTCTGAAACAGAAGCGATCAGAGCTTCCGAGTTTGATCGATATTCGATCACGACTCTCTGATATTAGTGCGCGCATTCCGGACGCAACAAACAGTGTGCATTTTTCTGTTATTGAGCTTGATGTAGACGCTCGTACGGTGAAAGTAGAAGGCGATGTGTCGGGAGTCGGACTTCGTTCGATGACCGTGCTCGCATCATTTGTCGATGGCGTCGTTCAGATACCATTTGTCGATCACCTCGAGCGCCCGAGTTTCACGCGTATCGATGACAGCAAAGGAAATGTTCATTCACCGTTTACGATGACACTTACCATCAAACAATGATTCTCCTCCCACCCATTCCTCATCGGCTTACTACAAAAGGCGAGATCGCGGTTGGACTCGCGTTTCTTATTATCTCTCTGCAACTTCTTCTCCAGCATGTGATGCGCGTGCAGCAAATGCGCGACATCGGGCTCCCGTCTGCCATGCAATTACCTGTGATCGAAGAGCGCATGGCGATCCTCAAACAGCAATCCGAAGCGATGCAGTTGCAGGCGAGTGTGAATGGAGGCTCCAGTGAAGAAGCGTTACAGGCGTATGTGTTGCCCAAGGAATCTCGTACAGACCGGCTGCTTTCTGCGCTCGATGTCGTCACGACTACATTGAAGTCTCGCACTCAACTGAAAAATATGTCCGCGATTCACGTGGGGGATAGTGCGGACAGCGTCACGCCGATTTCATTCGAAGTCGATGTCACGAAAGAAGGACTCGACACGCTTTTGTCAGTTCTGAATACATCGGGACTACTCACGGTGAATGACGCTCTGTCCGACAGAGATCGAAAGACACTCATCGCACTCACGGAACAGGAAAACCCAGCAGCCGTCACCGCACTCGAAAGCTTCCTTGCAACAGATCTGCTTTCGTACTCCAAAGAGCCAAAACCCTTTGAAGATCAATTACTGAAATCTTTTTCTTCTGATTCCTTCACGCAGTCATTTCGTGCAATCATTGGCGGATCAAAACTTCCTGCAATTCAGCGAAGCCTCAGCAGCGACATTGGTCGCACGCTCGAACAGCAGAAACTTTGGCCGATGCAATTTCTTCGTGTGTCTCATGTGAAGGTGACGGATGTTGGGGGTGGATGGATGCATGTGGGGGTGGGGGTGGAGGGGGTGGGGCGTATTCCCTCTCCCAGGGGAGAGGGGTAGAAACATTTCCATTTCCGTAGAGACGTGCGGAGCGCACGTCTCCGTTGATCGATGAAAATATGCCTCCTCGAGACGCCCCATCGGGATCGTCTCTACATTGAGGTACGTTCCTTGACCAAAAGCACCATTTTCTCTATCCTGAGCCCACTTTCCCCCTCATTTTTCTGAGACAACGATTTACCCATGGTCGACAACAAAAGATCGAAAAGCGTCCGCGTATGAACGCACAAATCACTGCACCGAAGGTATTACTCATCGATGATGACGGCAAAGCGGAGACATTGACGATCGCGGAGGCCTTGGAGCGCGCGCAACTTGCGGAGGTGGATTTGATTGAAGTATCGCCAAAGGCAGAGCCACCGGTCGTAAAGCTCGGAGAGTTCGGACATTTCCTTTATCAGATGCAGAAAAAGGAAAAGAAGCAAAAGTCACACAGTAAACAGAGTGAGACAAAAATGCTGCGCTTTGGATTTCGCACAGAAAAGCACGATCTCGATCGATTGGTGGATAGAGCGAAGGAATTTCTCGGTGAACGTCACATGGTCAAATTTTCTGTGCGTCTGCGTGGTCGTGAGCTTACCAACAAAGACTACGCGATCCAGAAACTAAAAGGTCTGATGGCTGATTTGGTGGACTTTGCAGAGGTCGAACAGGAGATCAAATCCCAAGGAAACCAGTTTATTGCGGTGATGCGGCCGAAGGGGAAGTGAGAAGCATATTGCTCAGTATAAAATGAGAGAGGTGTCACACTGAGTGAAAACGTGTCAATCCTTCGATACGTTTTTTGCCCGAGCAAAAAACACTCAGGATGACACGTTTTTGTATCGAAGTGCCACCATAGAGTCATTTTTCTTGGTCACTTTCCCTTTGCATTTAAAAAATTCTTCCTTATACTCGCCGCCTACTTATGCCAAAGATGAAGTCCCACAGCGGCGCAAAGAAGCGAGTCCGAAAGACAGGATCCGGCAAACTCGCTATGAAACGTCACAGCCGCAGTCACTTGCTGCAGCAGAAAAGTAAGCGCCAGAAGCGTTTAAACCGCACGATTGTCCTTGGAAAAACGAACGTGAAGTCGATCAGACAACTCCTTCCGAATATCTAATTCCCGCTGCGGCCATCCATAGCCGCGCTACTCACTACTCACTACAAACTACTCACCAGTCATATGCGTGTAAAGCGCGGTATCGTCCGTCATCGCAGGCACAAGAAAATCCGCAAGCTCGCTAAGGGGTATGAAGGCGGACGCCATGCAACCTTTGCCAAGGCAAAGGAGGCGGTCATCAAAGCCGGTCAACACGCATACCGCGACAGAAAGAAAAAGAAGCGCAATTTCCGCTCGCTCTGGATCGTCCGCTTGAACGCCGCCATCCGCGATACCGGAAGCAAATATTCGATTTTTATCGATCAGTTAAAGAAGCAGGGAGTCGCTTTGGATCGAAAAACCCTCAGCGAACTCGCTATCCGCGAGCCGGAGGTATTTGCGAAGATTGTGAAGGAGGTGACATCGAAGTAAGCGTTTGCAAACTATTGTTGACAAGTGAAACCCTGAGGTAGACAATGTTGTAGATATGACGTTTACTGCTTCATCAAGTGATTTTAGATCATCAGCACAGCCCGCAAATGGCGTGGAAGCACCAGCACAACAGTCCACTCCAGCTGCGGAATCACCGACTCAGGGTACGCTTAAGCAGGTTTTAGCGTATTGCAAAAATGTTCTTGTAAGTCTTGTTACTCCAGCACAAACACCATCACACCTTCGTCAGACAGCTCATCGATCTTTTCACCATGCAGATGGTATCGGTGAATTGGGCGAAAGATAATCGATAAGCTTCGTGTGAGGTTATCGTTTCCCCCCTCCCATAATCGGGCCTTTTTGTGGGCGGAGATAGTCGTAGAGTTGGATGAGGCTGAGCAACTTTTACACTGAGATTTTTTGTTGTACCATTTAGTCATGCGCACTGAGCGTTTTGTGCCGGAAGATGAAAGGTTGGCAAATTGCTATGAGCAAGGATTAGAACATGGTTTGCCTCTCGGCAGCGATCGTGCAGCAGTACGTTTGCGTTTAGCAAAGCATGAAATTGGTGAGCCACCGTTGTATGATCTGCGCAAGGATATTGGTTCTATTGTGAGTGCTCGCAACATAGAGCGTTCCGAATGTGTTCCTGGTCACAGATCAGGAGAACCCATTATCTTCGATAATCAGAAACTTTGGGGACTTCAAGGCGAAGAATTGCGCACCGCCCTGGAGGAGCTTTTTTCCTAAATTGAAATCACATCCACACAAAGGTTTCATTTCCTTCCTCCTCCCATAATCGGGCCTTTTTGCGGGCGGAGATAGTCGTACATTTGAATCAGGCTGAGGAGAAGGATTGTGAGGGAGAAGGCGAGGAGGAGGCTTGCGATGGCATCGACTATGATCATCCAGGGGAGACTGTTATTTGCTGCACGGAGGATTGCGGAGAGGATCGAGATCGGGGCGAAGAGCATCAAGACTAACCCCAGAATCTTCCGGCAAAATTCCCATGTGTGGCCGCGGACGAGATTGATACTTTTTTTCAGTGCTTCGTTATAGGCGATTCCTTCTTCGGCAATCACGACGCTGACGAGTGATGTGCGGAGTCCATAAATGAGGCCAGGGACAATGAAGAGAATTGCCCAGAGAAGTGTGATGATACTGCGGAGGATAGATGTGAGCAGTAGCGGGATAATCAATGCCTTCGATTCTTTGCAGACTGCGCTGAGTGATGTGCGGCTGCGGCCGGCCTTGGCTGCAAGGAGTCTTTTGCCGATGGTGAGCACAGAGGTGATGCCCCAGAACAGAAGAACGATAGAGACGAGTGATGCGAGAGAGGTGACAATCGATTCCGTTACTTTTGTGGGCGCTGATTTGTGCAGATAGGAAAGGTAGCGCGTGAGTTCATGGCTGGAAAAAATCGGCACAAACAGGAGCCACAGGGTTACTGCATACAGCACAGGTTGTTTTTTCAGAAACGACCGTGATTCTGTGATGAGCGTGAAAATGCGTGGCATAGGGATTCATACTACACGCACTGGATCTTGCCTTCCAATGAACTTTTGCTACCATAGGAAGTTCTTCCCCCTTTATCTTTATGACAGATGTCAAAACATGCGGAGCCTGTAGCCAGCCGATCGAGACCTGTCCCAATTGCGGAGGAAAAGTTTGCAGTGACGGATGTCCGGATCGCGCGACGGATGGATGTACGTGCAAGTAATATTTGAGCATGATGGCACTTCGATACTAAAATGTGTCATCCTGAGTGTTTTTTGCTCAAGCAAAAATGTATCGAAGGATTGACACATTTTCACTCAGTGTGACACTGCTTTTACCTTTTAAACCTCACAAATCCCGACACCTCGAGCACGTCCAATTTCTTTTCTTCTTTGCTGAGGATATCGAGAAGCAGGTTGATGCCGAGGGCGTCGCTGGCCATGTGGCTGCACTGGATCATGTTCAGGTGGTGCTCTTTGCCCTTCTCCACTTCTTTTTCTGTGAAGTGCATGGCGAGGATCGTGCCGACACCTGCGCGGGACTGCGCTTCGATGAATTCATCGGGACCGTTTGTGCCGCCTGTAAATTCTGTCGCGACGATTTTTCCAGGCCTGCTGCTTCGTGAGCCATGCACGATGATTGGTGGATTTCCTTTCTTTGCGTAGTACGCGTACTCAGGCATTTCAAAAATCACATTCATGATTTCGCCGAGGTCATCAAATTGCTTCTTACAGATCGCTTTTTCCATGAATGCCCAGACCAAGTTATCGGTGATGGTGTGGCATCCGAGTGCTGGAATATTGAGCAGTTCAGCCGTGCGTTCCGACCGGAACATGTTGTCTGCGTGGATTGCGCGCCAGATTTTATCCATCCTTGGGCGGAGTAGATTTTCACTGTGGTTTACGGGAACGCCTGCCTGTAGATAGACATCTGCTTGCAGTGGCATCACTTTATCAAGATCCGCAAGGGCACGACCTTCCGGATGGTGGATCATCACCGCGTCGATCTTTTCACCTTTCTCGCGGAGCCTATCCGCCAACAAAAATTCCTGCGTTTCGATATCGATACCGACCATCAGTCTCTTCACTTCTGTGTTGTCATCGCCCCAGAGAATGCGGGAATCGGAGTAGGGGTTCCATGTGCGTTCCATGTCATACAGCTCCTTCTCTTTTCCTTCGAGTTTTTTACTGCGATCGAGTTCTTTCTTCAGCATCTTTTCAATAAACTTGCGACCGCGCGGATCTGCATCGATACCGATCTGCACAGAGCGTTCAAAGAGTTTCTTGAGTTTCATAGGGTTAACGGGAAATGACAAATGGGTAGTTAAATAAATAGAGGAGGGAGGAGGAAAAGTAAAGCGATATTCCTCTTCCTGTTCTTTCTTGTCTGCCATAGGCGTTGTTGAGTAAAGATTTCTAAGATAGCACTGTCTGTCTGCCATCTCCCCCTCACACTCTGACACTCTGTGGCATCCCAAGCTTCGTCATCACGTTCATTGCTCTACATCGAATCATTGCTTCCGT